>QNFJ01000005.1 GCA_003646305.1 Gammaproteobacteria bacterium
AGCCAGGCTGCTTTATCTTTCGAAAGTTGCTCTGTTGATGGAAGTACCGAAAAGTGCTTGTAGAGTAGCTGAAGTTCACTTTCTTCTTGGAACTCCTGACGGCTTTTATCATCGAGCTGTTGATACTGGCCAGGTGGAAGCAAATTAAAATCACCACCCATTATCCACGGTGCTTTTTCTTTATCCAGTTTTAAGAGTTTCTCCTTAATCTTTTCAACCTGCCTCTGTAGAGTGTCATATCCTTGAGAAAAAGCCTCCAGATGGCTGTTCATAACAGTCAAGGTACTACCATCTGAATAGGGAATATGAGCTTCAAGAATAGCTCGTTTAATCCCCAGTTGCTGAACAATCCAGTTTTTAGGTACAAGCGGCAGACTGTGGCGAATGGCCTGTTTAATCTTGTATTTGGAAATAATAGAGAGTTTCATCCCAGTGGCCCCCATCACTTTTGGATGAGGTAGAAAACGGGTTTTCCAGTAGAAGCAGGAGGTATGGCAGCGGTAACTTTCGGGAAGCAAAATGAGTAGTTTTTGAAGTTGATCTTCGTTATCAGTCCGTTTGGCGCTGTCATCAACCTCCTGTAGCAGAACAATGTCTGGGTTTTCGCGCTCGATAATAGTTGCAATATCTTTGCTTGTTTTGCAGATGTTTTCCCTGCTGGGGCGCTTATCCGGGCCACTGTCATCAAGTGGCTCAAACCAGAAATGATAGCCTTTTCCTGCCATGAACTGAATATTCCAGGTCATAACTTTTATGGGGCTGTTTTTATTTAATAACGGGGTATCGGTTGGGCAGAAAACCACCTCATCTTGCTCAGCTTTTGGGTGGTAGCTAGATAGGTAGACGAGAAGGTAAAAGAGAGGAATGAAGAAAATTAGAAAGAAAAAAATATTTGTAATCATAATCAGTCGAGTTATGAAGCCGCCGTTGTTTTACTCATCTTAGCAAAGTGGGAATCAGCTGTACCGGAACAGTTTAATTTTGATAGAGTGAAGGTATGAATATCTCATCGTCTGTCCTTAATTTCCTAGGCAGCCATTTTGCCAGTTTTCTGGGTAAGCAGGTTAAACGCTATGACCCGGTCACGCTTTATGATGAGAAATTACTGCTGGAAGTGTTAAAGCCCGGTGATATTGTTTTGGTTGAGGGACGCGAACGAATCAGCACAGCAATCAAGTATTTAACCCAGTCAACCTGGTCCCATGCTTGTATGTATGTGGGGGATATTGAGAGTCCGCTGACGGGAGAACGGCTTCAAAATAGCCTAATTGAAGCAGATTTAAAGGAGGGTGTTATTACGCAACCACTCTCTATGTATGCAAATTACAATATTCGTATTGTCAGGGCGATCAGCTTGTCGCAGGCAGACTGCCAAGTAGTTATCGATTTTATGGTTGCTAGCCTGGGCAAGCAATATGATTTGAAGAATGTTTTGGATCTACTCCGTTTTGTTGTTTCAACGCCACCTGTTCCTGTAAGGTTTCGTCGTCGGCTGTTGGCACTGGGAAGTGGTGAGCCGACAAAAGCAATTTGCTCGACATTGATTGCGCAAGCTTTTCAGAAGGTACGTTACCCTATTCTACCCTTGATTGAAGAGCAGGCAGATTGCTACTGTTGTCCTGATACGGCTGGAGAAGTTTTGCATATCAGGCATCACAGCCTTTTTGTGCCGAGGGATTTTGATCTTTCCCCCTACTTTAAGGTGATCAAACCGGGGCTTGATGAAAACTTTGATTACAAGGCGTTAGTTTGGGGAGACCAACTCGCTAAAAGAGTGCGGAATAATGAATAAGAGCGATGGAAATTTTAGCTGCTTGAGCCATGATGGTTTAGCGCTTCATGGGCGGTTTTGGAAGGCGATCGGGGAGGCGAAGCTTAAGTTAGTCATTGTGCACGGTATCGGCGAGCATAGTGGTCGTTATAGCGACCTGGTCAGCTACTTGAATAGGCATAATATTGAAGTGCTGACTTTTGATAATCGAGGGCATGGCCAGTCTGAGGGGCAACGCGGCCATATCAATAGTTGGGCAGATTATCGGCAGGATTTAAAGAAGATGATAGAGCTTTTTGCTGAGGAAAGGCCCGATTTACCGCTGTTTATTCTCGGCCATAGTTTTGGCTCATTGATCGTGCTGGATTATATTCTTCGTTATCCAGAAGGTTTTAGTGGCGCAATTATCAGTGCATCGGCACTGCAGCCGGTTAATGTGGCAAGTGAATTACAAAAGGTGGCGGCTCGCTTTCTTTCGAAACTTTTTCCTCGTTTTGGGCTGAGACTGAATATTGATCCTGATTTACTGTCGCGTATTGAAGGGGTATGTGAGGATTATCGCAATGATCCTTTGGTTCATAATTGCGTAACGGCCAGATGGGGGATGGAAACACTCGAGACAATGAACTGGATTAAAGGGCATACAAGTGAGATGGCAATACCCTCTCTTTTTATTCATGGTGATGCCGATGGCCTGAATGCAGAGAAAGGAACGGTGGAGTTCTTTAACAAGATCAGACACCGGGATAAAAAACTGATTATCTACCCAGGACGTGCTCATGAGCCACACCAGGACCTAGGCCAGGAGGAGGTTATGAAGGATATGGTTGAATGGCTAGTTGGCCGCATTCCTTCTCAACCTGAATTGGCAACATAGTGACTACAGGCGTTAAAAGAGGACAGTTTGTGCGGCCACTTGGAGAGGCAGAGCGGTTTTTCTGGCTTTTTGATCGGGTTAATTGTATGAATTTTGCGGTCTATGCAGAACTTGACGAGTCACTCGAAATTGACCGCATTGAGCAGGCGCTAAATGAATTGGTATCGGTGACTCCCGCTCTACAGGTGAGAGTGGAGACGGCAGGGAAAAAGCTTTTCTTCGTTGAAGAGCAGAGCTCGCTGTTACACGTTGAGCAGATTCATGTAGAACAGGATTGGAGAGGTACTGTTCTAGATGAAATGGTTAAGCCATTTACACCCTGCACATCACCGATGGTACGCTGCCTGTTGATAGATGGAGAGAAGACAGGCTCTATTGTTGTTATGATTTTTCAGCATACGATCGCCGATGGCCGATCGGGTATCGACTTCGCCAAGAAGTTACTCAGACGAGCGCTAGGGGAGGAATGTAGCGGTCTCAACCAGGGTAAGCTTTCGCCCGCTATGGAAGCCAATTTCCCGAACAAATACCGTAAAATTGGCGGAAGAATAAGAGGTAATCTATTTCGCTTTCGCGAAGGTTTTGAGTGGAAACGATATGGGGAACTGGAGCCATTTCCAGACTATAAAACAGATATAAAATGTGAGCGCAAAGCGAGTTCGTATCAGCTTGTTATAGAAGAAAAACTGCTGACTAAATTGAAGCAGAAAGCACGAGAAGAGAAGACTACATTACATGGATTGATTGGATCAGCACAGCTTTTGGCTCTACGGGAAGAGTTTTCTGACAAAGCAAATCATCCGATGGTGCTAACCTCTCTTGCCGATATGAGAGGGCAGTTGACGCAGCCTGTTCTGGTCGAAGAGCTTGCGCTTCAAATCACTTTTCTGGTGACAACTCACCGAGTGGAATGTGGGGCATCCTTTTGGGAGCTGGCGCGTGATATTCGTCAGCAACTGAAACATAAACTGGCCAAAGGGGATGGATATAACTTTTGGAATAGTTTGCCGCCATCTCTATTAGTTCCGCCCAACCAAAAGGGCGCTGAGCGGCTGTTAAAAATCACAAAATGGTTGTCGCCACCATCTACCCTGATTAGTAATATGGGAGATGTGAGTGATGCGAAAGCGAGTAATCTGGCGGGAGTGAGCAGCTTATCGTTGTTGATCTGTCCTTCATCGGTTACGCCGATAAATAGTACGATCAATAGTTGGAATGGCCGCCTTTTTATCAATCTGAACTACGATGCGCTAAAAATAGATCGTGCCCGTATTGAACGTATCGCGAAAGCGATGAACAACTTCATTTGCCAGGCAACAGAATTATAATGAATAGAAAACATTTTCAGTTCGACTGTAAAACAGATGATGATGTGAAGATTTTTGCTCAAGGGTGGTCGCCGAGTGAGCATCCTGATGCGGTATTCTGTCTGATTCACGGGTTGGGTGAGCATAGTGATCGTTACAGTCATTTTGCCGAACATCTGAATGACAACAATATTGCACTGTTGGCTTTTGACTTAAGGGGGCATGGTCGCTCGGGTGGCGCGCGCGGGCATGCCAGAGATTTTAAGCAGCTGGTTGACGATGTCGATTGTTTTCTCGATCATTCCAGGGAATTATTTCCAGACAGGCCTCATTTCCTTTATGGGCATAGTCTGGGTGGGACGTTGGTTTTACATCATGCAATGAAAGGATGTGAAAACAGTAATCTTTGCGGTGTTATTGCCACAGCACCGATGCTCAGGCCTGCTTTTCAACCACCTAAATGGAAGGTGACGTTGGCCCGCTTAGTTCAGGCGATTTCACCGAAACTTTCATTGTCCAATGAAGTTAATCGTGAGCACCTAAGTCGAAACCCTCAGGTGATAATCGACTGTATGAATGACCCTCTTGTACACGATCGAATTAGTGCTAAGTTGGGTGTTTGTTTCCTCGATGCAGGGCTTGAGGCGCTTGAAGTGACCACGGAGTTCCCGTTTGATATTTTGTTAATGCATGGCACTGAAGATCAAATTACTTGCCATCATTCTTCTGTGGAATTTGCTGAAAAAACGGGTGAGTTTTGTACCTTAAAACTTTGGTCTGACCTTTATCACGAACTCCACAATGAGCCCGAAAAGGATGAAATTTTTGATTTTATAGTAGCGTGGGCGAAAGAGCGTATCTAGCATGATTGTCATGTTCACCGACTTTGGGGCAGAAGGGCCTTATCTTGGGCAGATGGAGGCAGTTCTAGGAACCGAAGCCCCCGCTGAGCCGGTTATTAACTTGCTCAGCAATGCACCCGTCGAAAATGTTTTATCCAGCGCGCATCTTTTGGCCGCACTGAGCCAAAACTTTCCGGTGGATAGCGTTTTTCTGGCGGTCGTAGATCCGGGTGTGGGAGGTGAGCGCCAGCCCATTGTTTTACGTGCAGATGGGCGTTGGTTTGTTGGGCCGGATAATGGCCTCTTAAATAGTGTGGCACTTCATGCGGAAGTGGTGCACTGGTGGATTATTGAATGGCGACCCGAGAACCTCTCTAGCTCTTTTCATGGTCGCGATCTTTTTGCGCCTGTTGCCGCCAGAATTAGCCAGAAAGACTATTCAGGTTTGAGCCAATGGAATGGCCCTGACCTGGGCGGCTGGCCTGCTGATATAGCTTCGGTGATCTACATCGATCACTACGGTAATGCGATGACCGGCTGGCGTTACCAAAAGATACTGGATGAGAAGGTGATTCATATTAATGGTAAGGCTATTCATCAGGCTGAAACCTTTTGTGCGGTTCCAGAAGGTGAGCCATTTTGGTATGAAAACTCCTGTGGGCTGGTTGAGATTGCCGTTAATAAAGGGCGAGCGAGTGAGTTACTGGGGTTAAAAGTGGGGTCTGGGGTTCGGTTTTAAAGGTATTTAAAGTCTCGTAATGGGTTGTTTTTTTACCACAGAGCTCACAAAGGTCTTTGGGGCTAAATATCCTGCATATTAGCTCTCTACATCAATCGGCCGGGGCTTATCAATACGTGAAAAGAGAAAAACTCTTTTCCCTCTGTGTTCTCTGTGGTGATGAATTTTTTTGATCGCTATAGGCAGGTTAGCGGGAATACTAAAATTCCACCTATACAAACTTTCCTAGCCCACTAGCTTCTTTTTCAGAAACTCAACAATCTCATTCATTGGGATTTCCTGGGTTTCACTGTCACCGCGTGCTTTGTATTCAATATTGCCTGAATCCAGACCGCGATCACCCAGTACAAGCCGGTGCGGAATGCCGATCAGTTCCATATCAGAGAACATAAAACCGGCGCGAACTTTACGGTCATCAAACAGCACATCAATACCGGCCTCAATCAGCTCATTGTAAAGATTCTCGCAAGTTTCGCGTAACCGATCTGATTTATGCATGTTCATCGGGCAGAGTGCCACTTTGAATGGGGCGAGTGCATCTGACCAGATAATGCCGCGATCATCATGGCTTTGCTCAATGGCAGCCGCGACAACACGAGAGATGCCGATGCCGTAGCAGCCCATAGTCATAGTTTGCCCTTTGCCTAGCTCATTGAGAACATTGGCCTTCATGGCGCTGCTGTATTTGGTGCCGAGCTGGAAGATGTGACCCACTTCAATACCCCGCGCAATGGTCAGTGTTCCTTTACCATCGGGACTGGCATCACCTTCTTGGGCTGTACATAGGTCGGCAACGATTGTGGGGAGTGGTAAATCACGCTCCCAGTTTGTCCATTTTAGGTGAAAACCGGCTTCATTAGCACCCGAAACAAAATCAGACATGACGAGAACCGCATGGTCTGCAATCACGGGGATCTCAAGTCCTACTGGGCCGATAAAGCCTGTCACTGAACCGGCTGCTTTGATCTCTTCATCTGTTGCCATTTCCAGTGGAGAGGCGACCCCTTCAATTTTCTCAGCTTTAAGCTCGTTAAGTTCGCGGTCACCCGGTAGTAGCAATGCGACAAGCCCAGCCTTTTTGCCTTCTGCTTTAACCATTAACGTTTTAAGGCAGTTTGAAGGGGCAACAGATAGGAATTGGCTCACCTCTTCAATACTTCGTTGATCGGGTGTGGAGACTTTCTCCATTTCGGTTGTGGCTGCTGCTCGCTCTTCGCTAGGGGCAATGACTTCAGCCAATTCAACGTTGGCGGCATAGTCACTTTCTGTAGAAAAAGCGATGGCATCTTCGCCACTATCGGCAAGCACATGAAATTCATGTGAAAGGCTGCCACCAATAGAACCCGAGTCTGCCATAACAGGGCGAAAGTCGAGTCCTAAGCGGCTGAAGATACGGCGATAAGCCTCAAACATCCGCTCGTAGGTCTCTTGTAGCGAAGCATCATCTAGGTGGAATGAGTAAGCATCTTTCATGATGAACTCACGCGAACGCATGATGCCAAAGCGAGGGCGAATCTCATCACGAAATTTTGTTTGAATCTGGTAGTAAGTGATCGGTAGCTGTTTGTAGCTTTTGATCTCATTGCGCGCCAGTTCGGTAATGATCTCCTCGTGGGTTGGGCCGAGGCAAAATTCACGACCGTGGCGGTCAGTGAGTCGTGCTAGCTCAGGGCCATACTGCTCCCAGCGTCCCGATTCTTCCCAAAGTTCAGAAGGCTGAACAATCGGCATTAGCACTTCAAGTCCACCTGCACGGCTCATCTCTTCACGAACAACGGCCTCAACTTTTTGAAGGACCCTTACACCAAGCGGTAGCCAAGTATAAAGGCCAGCGGCTAGTTTGCGAACCAAGCCGGCACGAAGCATTAACTTGTGGCTGGCGATCTCAGCATCTGAGGGAGTTTCTTTGACGGTATTGAGGGGAAATTGGCTTGTACGCATATTTTTGAATAGGGTAGAAAGTAAATCGACTATTCTACGATGAAAAGGGGGGCGACTCTATGTTGGAAATAGTTATCATGGACTTCTATTGGCTCCTAGCAAGGAATATAGTGCGCTGTTGAGCCTCTTTTAGTCTCATCATCGGTTATTATTAATCGCGTATGTCACTGGGTTTGTCAGTCCAAACCTGAATTAATGGAAAGCAATTTTCAGGGGAATACTTTGGAACAGATCAAGAAGTTAGGGTTTCTTTTGTTAGTCTTTTTGCCCGCTCTGAGTCAGGCTGGTTGGCTAGATGATACGTTTATCGATCCCACCGATGGCCAGTTGGATATGAGTAACTGGCTACTTGAAAAGCAGGGATTCTTACCGGTTCCTGTGATTATTACTGAGCCAGCCATTGGTTATGGTGGAGGGTTGGCTATGGTCTATTTTCACGACAAAGTTGGATCCCAAAAAGGCAGTCCACCCAGTGTTTCCGCTTTGGTTGGAGCAGCAACTGAAAATGGCACTTGGTTCGCGGGGGGTGGCCATTTAGGGATTTGGGCTGATGATACGATACGTTATACCGGTGGTTTAGGTAAAGGGGTGGTCAAAATGGAATATTATGGCCTTCCAAGTTTAGGTGGCGGTGAGAGAAAGTATGGTGTTTACTTTGAGACGGAGGCCACTTTTTTCATGCAGGAGCTACAGTTCCGGTTATGGGATAGTAATTTCTTTGCAGGTGTTGGCTATACATTTATCGATACACAAAATAAGTTTAGATTATCAGCAGATAATCTTCCCCCCAACTTGCCAGAAGTGAGTTTTGACAGCCGCTCAGCAGCGTTGAACGTGATGTTGAACTATGACAGTAGAGACAACTTGTTCACCCCTTCAAAGGGGATTGCAGGCGAGATAAAGGTGATGGATTTTAATGAGAATTGGGGTGGTGACGATAACTATAAAAAATACCGCGCCTCTATTCTTAGTTATACAACTTTGAGTGATACGCTGATACTTGGTTTGAGAGGCGATGTAAAAGCTCTTGAAGGTGATGCCCCTTTTTATGCCTATCCTTTTATTGATATGCGAGGCGTTAAAGCTATGCAGTTTCAAGGAGATCAAACTGTGCTTGGCGAAGTTGAATTGCGCTGGTCATTCACACGCCGTTGGGCGTTGGTTGGCTTTGGTGGTGCAGGTAAAGCCTTTGATGACGGTATAACAGGAGACTCAGATGTTGTATACAGCAAAGGTTTGGGTGTGCGTTATTTGGTGGCATCAAGACTTGGGCTGCAGATGGGGGTTGATGTTGCAAAAGGGCCGGATGATACGGCAATTTACATTCAGTTTGGAAGCTCGTGGTCGCTAAAATAGGGGTTTAACGGGTTCTGTTTTCAGCTTGTCAGCCTCTTCGCCAGGTGTGATAGCGTTCTACCCAGTGCAATAGCCCTTGTGGTGCGTGAGCCCGTTTCCAGTCCCCGGCTACATACTTATTAGCCTCGACCATTGTTGGGTAAATATGGATTGTGCCGAGAATCTTATTGAGGCCAAGACCATGTTTCATCGCCAGGACAAATTCTGCGATTAGATCACCGCTATGTTCACCGACGATGGTGACACCGAGGATTTTGTCTTTACCAGGTTGGGTTAGTACCTTAACGAAGCCATGTGCTTCACTATCTACAATGGCGCGATCCAGATCATCGATGCCGTAAGTCGTAACTTCATAAGGAATACTCTGCACTTTGGCTTCTTGCTCATTTAGGCCAACTCTAGCCACCTCCGGATCGGTAAAGGTTGACCAAGGAATAACGGAATAATCCGTGCGAAACCTTTTGAACTGCCCAAATAGTGCATTTACAGCGGCATACCAGGCCTGATGTGCGGCGGTATGGGTGAACTGGTAAGGGCCAGCCACATCACCGCAGGCGTAAATATTTGGGTAGTTGGTTTCCTGAAAAGGGTTAGTTTGGATTGTTTTTCGGGGTGACAGGTTGATGCCAAGTTCCTCGGCTCCGAAACCCGTCACGTTGGCGGACCGGCCTATTGCCACCAATAATTGATCGAATGGGGTTTTTACGGTTTCACCTCGGTGTTCGGCAACCATGATTTTCTCACCACTCTCGATGATGAATTCTTTGGCGATGTGTTCCAGCTTAAGATTAATTCCTTCTTGTTTGAAGCGAGCCATGACAATATCGGAAACATCAGGATCTTCTTTCACCATGATGCGAGACGCCCTTTGCACCTGAGTAACCTCGCTACCCATGCGGGCAAAGCACTGTGCCAGCTCGCAACCGATCGGGCCACCGCCGAGAATAAGTAGTCGTTTGGGTAATTCTCTTAGATTCCAGATGGTGTCCGAGGTGAGAGGCTCAACCTTATCTAGTCCCGGAATATCCGGGATAAAGGGGCGCGCTCCAGTGGCAATAACGATTGAACGGGTTGTTAATATTTTGGTCTCACCACCGGTTTTGATCTGAACTTCCCAGGGGGAGATGATTTTGGCCTCGCCGGTGATAACGTTAACGCCCAGTCTGTTGTAGCGTTCGACGGAATCGTGTGGTTCGATGGTTTTAATGACCGACTGAACACGCTCCATAATGTCGGCAAAGTCAAAATTGGCGCTAGCCTCTTTGATGCCAAATTCTTTAGCGCGTTTCAGATGAGAGAGCCATTTAGCAGATCGAATAAGCGCTTTTGAGGGGACACAACCGGTATTGAGGCAATCTCCGCCCATCTTATCTTTCTCGATCAGTGTCACCTGGGCTTTGACGGCTGCGGCAATATAGGCGGTCACCAGGCCGCCTGAGCCGCCGCCAATAACGATCAGGTTGTTATCGTACTGTTTAGGTTTTTGCCAGGGCTTGTAGACTTTGGTTTTTTGAACTACCTCGATCACTTTTCTGGTCAGCAGGGGAAAAAGACCCAGTAAAATAAACGAGCCCAATAGAGCGGGGGAGAGAATGCCAGGCAGGGAGTCAATTTTGGCCAGTTGCGTGCCGGCATTAACAAAGACAATCGTTCCCGCCAGCATACCGATCTGACTAACCCAGTAGAATGTTCGGGCTTTAAAGGTTGTTAATCCCATCACTAGATTGATCATAAAGAAGGGAAACAGGGGGACGAGTCTGAGCGTAAATAGATAAAAGGCACCATCTCGTTCAATGCCTGCATTAATTGTCTGTAAACGACTACCGAATCGTTTGTTAACGGCATCACGAAACAGAAAGCGTGCCGCCAGAAAGGCCAATGTTGCGCCGATAGTTGAGGCGAAAGAGACAATAATCGTCCCCCACAGGAGCCCAAAAACAGCCCCGCCCGCCAAGGTTAATATGACTGCTCCCGGTAGCGACAAGCCTGTGACAGCCACATAGATTAAAGTGTAAAGGATGATGGCAATAAGTGGTTGGCTGCTCCGATAAGATTCAATGGCGGCCTGTTGTGACTTTAACGACTCTAAAGAGAGCTGTTGCTGGAAGTCAAAAAAGAAGAAAGCGCCAATTAGTGTGACGATGGTCAATAATAATAAAGCTCGTGATGACTTCATAAAGAACGACGTGCCTGCTCAAGTAAGTGATGCCTATAAGGATCGGTTAACGGGCAAATTTCTTACAAACTTTCTAAGTTAGCCTTTCTAGGCAACTTCACTTTCCCAGCGTTTTAGTTTGCGCTCAAGTGTGCGCCGAGAGATTCCAAGCAACAGGGCTGCCTGGGATTTATTTCCTGCACTTTTATCAAGTGCGCGAAGGATATGAGCTTTTTCATGCTCTTCAAGCCTTAACCATCCACTTCCCGTTGCTGTTTCGGGTGATTTGCGTTCAGTTGCCTCGATTCCCTGTTCAAAAGGAAAGCTGAGTAGTAAGGCGCGTTCCAAATGGTTTCGTAGTTCCCGAACATTACCCAGCCAGGGGCTATTTTTAAGCACCGTTATCGTTTCTTTTGAAATGGTGGGGAGTGATAGTGTGTGCTCCTCACAAAGCTCCTCGATAAAATTTCTCACGAGGCCTGGGATATCATCAGCTCGGCTGCGAAGAGAGGGGATTTTTAGCGGAATAACATTGAGGCGATAGTAGAGATCTGCACGAAACTTCCCCTCTTTAACTTGCTTTTTTAAGTTGCAGTTGGTGGCGGCAACAATACGAGCGGTAATCGGTTGCTCAATATCTGATCCAACCGGCCGGATCATTTTATCCTCCAGCAGTTGGAGAAGTTTTGGCTGTAGTTCCGCAGGAAGCTCGCCAATTTCATCCAGAAAGAGCGTTCCGTTTTCAGCGGAGGCTGCAAGACCCGGTCGTGCAGTTTCTGCACCTGTAAAAGCGCCTCTGATGTGACCAAAGAGTTCACTTTCCAGAAGATTGGGGCTAAGGGTGGCGCAGTTAATCGAAACGAGTCGGCCTTTTCGTCCACTCAACGTATGAATCCTTCGGGCAAAAAAACTTTTTCCAGTTCCAGTTTCTCCTTCGAGTAGGACAGGGGAGGATCTAAGAGAGATTTTATCTATTTGATCGAGTAAAGCCTGAATGTGTGGGTTGTCACCGTAAAAGGGGTGGTTATCTCGGATTATTTTGCGTGATGGCTGGGGTTTTTCCTGAGATGTTACCTCAACGATAGCTTGATGAAGCTGCTCACTGCTTAGTGAAGGAGAAAGTAGGTCTGCAATGCCGCAATGGATCCACTCCAATAGTTTCTCTGGTTCATGGCTGTCGCTGAAGAGAAGTACGGGCTGCTGACGACCATTTTTCTGCAGCCAACTATTCAGTAGATTATCGATTATTGATTCGGCGAGCAGGATGATGTCGTATCGGTTGTTGAGCAAACGGCTGCTTGCAGTGCTAGAACGAGTCACTATTTCTATCAGTCCACCCATTCCTGAAATGGTCTGTTCGGTAACTCGACCCAGGCGTTCTGTATCGGTGAGGAGTAGGGTGCGTTTTCCTTCTAAGGGCGATTGAGTAGGCATATTCTAGAGTGGTCAAGATGTCTCATTTTGGCTGTCTGGGTGCGACAATTTGTCGTGCAGTTTAATGTCTGCGTCCCGCTAATTGCAATTATTTAATATAAATCAGTTAGATAGTTATTTGGCATTTCTTTTGCTGTCTGCCACAAGGTGGTCTCATTTTTTATTAACAGATGGAATTTAGAATAATGGTAAATTTGAAAAAAACTGCAATTGCAGGGGCAGTTTGTGCAATTTTTGCAGGTCAGGCACAGGCAGGATCTGAGCTAGCAACTTTAATCGATATGCTGCATGAGAAGGGTATCGTTGATGATGCACAGTATGGAAGGTTAAAGGCTGAGATGAAGACTGGTTCAGAGCAGGCGGCAATCGAGAAAAAACAGGCTGCTACCGAGAAAAAAGAGATGCAGGCAAAGCTTGATAAAGCGTCCAATGTTGAGGTTAAGCTGGATAAAGGTGGGCTTAAAGTTAAAAGCCGGGATGGGGAATTCGCTTTCAAAGTTGGCGGACGTTTGCAGGTCGATTCAGCCTGGTACAACGAAGACAGTAATGCGCAGCCAGGCAGTCGGTACGGTGATGGTACGGAAATTCGTCGTGCACGGCTTTATATTCAGGGAAAGATGTACAACGATTGGGGTTATAAACTTCAGTACGATTTTGCTAATTCAGGCGTAGCTAATAAAGGGATTAAGGATGCTTACTTAACCTACAGTGGTTTTAAAGATCTTGAACTTAAACTTGGTAACTTCAAAGACCCGTTCATGCTTCAGGAGCAGACCAGTTCAAAGTATGTCACTTTCACCGAAAGAGCGCTGCCTGACGCCTTTTCTGCCGGCCGTCATATAGGCCTGATGGCCTCCACCAAACACAAACACTGGACAGCATCAGCTGGAGTTTTTGGTGAAAGTGTCAGCACCATTTCAGCGCTCCAAGACGAAGGATGGGGTGTTGGTGGGCGTGCTACTTATGCGCCGGTCAATGAAAAAACCCAGGTTATCCATTTTGGAGTTGCAGCTAACTACAGAACAGCTAACGCGAAAGACACCATTATATTTGCTCAGCAGGCAGAAACACATATTGCTTTAGTCCCTCTTGTTAATACAGGCCTTATAACGGATGTTGATGACTATTTGAAATTAGGTTTTGAAGCAGCAGCAATTGTGGGTCCTTTCTCGACACAGGTGGAATACCTTAGAACAACGGTTGACCGCAGTGCTTCAAAAGACCTTACCTTTGATGGTTGGTATGCCGAAGCAGCTTATTTTTTAACCGGTGAATCACGTAACTATAAAAAAGGTGCATTCGGTGGTGTCACACCTAAAGAGATTGTTGGTCGTGGTGGTATCGGTGCGTGGCAGCTAGCTGCTCGCTACAGCACGCTTAATCTGAATGATAAGGATATCAATGGTGGTGAGGCGGATAATATGACGTTAGGCGTGAACTGGTTTCCAACACCAACGCTCCGTTTTTCTGCAAACTACGTAAATATACTCGATGTGAAGGGTGGTCCTAGTGATGATGAAGAGCTGGATCTATTCCAGATACGTGGACAATGGGCATTCTGATTTAATTTTATTGAAACTTAACCGTCTCTTGCTTGGGGCTGTCCGTCATCCCCATTTTTTAGAGCACGTTTATTTAAAGTAACAAGGGAAATAAAATGAAAAAATTTTTAACGGGACTCGCGACGGCGGCTTTGCTAGCGATAGCACCGGCAACGTTTGCAGAAAAAAGTTTAAAAATGTCGACCACAACTAGCACCGTGAACTCGGGGCTTTTAGCTGTTCTAGACCCTGCTTTCGAAAAAAAGTATGGCATTAGAATGGATGTGATTGCGGTTGGAACGGGTAAAGCGCTACGAATTGGTGGTAATGGTGATGTTGATGTGGTTTTTGTTCACGCGCCTACAGCCGAGTTGAAGTATGTTGCTTCAGGAGATTTTATCGACCGCTCTGCAGTCATGCACAATGATTTTGTGATTGTTGGAGCAGAGAGTGATCCCGCAGGAATTGGCTCCGCTAAAACTGTTGCTGAAGCGTTAACCAAAATTGCAAAAAGCCAGTCACCTTTTGTTTCTCGTGGGGATGATTCAGGGACGCATAAAAAAGAGAAACTACTCTGGAAGGCGGCTGGCATTGAGCCAAAAGGAGAGTGGTACCAGGCAGCAGGTCAGGGAATGGGGGCGGTACTGAGAATTGCCGATGATAAACAGGCTTATGCGTTAGCTGATCGGGGAACCCAGATTGCTTATGCAGATAAAATGGCGTTAAAAGTGATATTTGAAGGGGATAAAGCACTATTTAACCCTTATCACGTAATGGCGGTTAATCCAGCAAAACATAAGCATGTTCGTTATGACCTGGCTAAAAAATATATCGACTTTGTGACAGGTAAAGAGGGGCAGGCGATTATTGAGAGTTATAGAAAAAGGGGTGAGCAGCTTTTTTACCCCGCTGCAAAGTGAAAGTTTAAACTGGATTTATTTTTCAATAATAATACCGCGCACCTCTTTTGAGGGTGAGCGGTTTTTGAGGTTTTAATTGGACTACTTTTCTCACTCTTTGTCTGTTGCGCTTGAACTGATTTTTCAGCTTGATCCCGCTGTCTGGCAAGTTGTCTGGACGTCACTGAAAATTTCTTTGATGGCGATTGTAATTGCTTCGGCAATGGCAATTCCTTTGGGTGCTTTGATTGCACTGAATGAGTTTGCGGGAAAGCGATTTATACAGCAGTTATTAAATACCTTAATGGCGATGCCAACGGTCGTTGTGGGTCTGTTGCTATATGGGCTACTCAGTCGTCGAGGGGCGCTAGGTGACCTGGGGTTACTCTACACACCCTGGGCGGTGGTGATTGGTGAGTGTTTATTGATTTTTCCGATCATTTTGAACCTGACGGTGGTGGCGATTCAATCGGCGGATAGCCGTTTGCTGCCAACATTACATTCGCTCGGCGCTAACCGTGGGCAAACCATGTGGATGGTGTTGAGTGAAACACGTTTTGCCATCATGGCAGCTGTGGTGGTCGGTTTTGGGCGAGCACTGGGAGAGGTAGGGGCGGCTATGATGTTGGGTGGGAATATCGAAGGTTTTACCCGCACAATGACCACTGCGATTGCCCTGGAAACTAGTAAAGGTGAGTTTGAATTGGGGCTTGCGCTTGGCTTGTTACTGTTATCAATCGCTTTTCTGGTCAACCTGTTTCTACAGTTGTTGCAAAGGAGGGCGGTATGACAGCACTCTACAAGCTTGATCTTGTTCGTTATGGCTACACAAAAAAAACGGTACTCGACATCACGCAGCTTGAGATCCAGGAAAATAGTATCACCGCGTTGTTGGGAAGTAATGGGGCAGGTAAAAGTACGCTGTTAAATCTTTTCGCATTTTTAGATAGCCCACAACAGGGTGTTATTACTTTTAAAGGTGAGAAGGTTAATGCAGATGAGTTGCTCTCTTTTAGGCGGCAAGTTGGCCTGGTTGCCCAAAAACCTTACCTCCTGCAGGGAACTGTTTTTGATAATATCGCGCTAGGGCTGAAATTCAGGGCTATTTCAACTGAAATGGTAAAGAAGCGGGTTGTTGATGCGTTAGAAATGGTAGGTATCGCTGCATTCGCAGAGAGAGCTGCAAATGAACTATCAGGTGGAGAGGCGCAAAAAGTTGCACTAGCAAGAGCGCTAGCGCTGCAACCAACCGTTTTGCTGCTAGATGAACCGTTTAGCCATCTTGATCAGGCGAGTATTGATGAACTGGATCGGCTCATTAACTATTTTGTCAGCAGGGAAGGACATTCTGTCATTTTTACTACGCACGATCGCTTGCACGCTTCAGCATTGGCTGATGAGGTGATGGGGCTGGTTTCAGGGCAGGTTGTTTATGCCCCGTTGCTCAATCTTTTCAGGGGACAAGTGGCTGGTGAGATTTTTAAAACAGAAAAAATATCAATCAATTTGCCGGCTGATATTCGCTCTGGCAAACAGATTGCTATTGATCCAAGTGAAATTGTTTTATCGAAACAATCATTAACCTCCAGTATGCGCAACAGCTATCAAGGACGAATCGTTATGATTGCGGAAGAAAAAGGGCGAGTTCGGGTGACGATTGAGGCGGGTGAGCGTTTTCATGTGCAGATCACTCACCAATCGTTGAATGAGCTGGGTTTGTCACTGGGTGAAGCAGCATGGGTCAACTTTAAATCGACCGCGTTACGCGTTCTTTAATCTCTATATCAGTCGTCACCCTCTTGTCATATCATCTCGTTATATTGACGAGTTGATTGATAGGTGTTGATCGTGGCAGAGATTCAGAAGAAAAAAGCGTGGCGCTATACTGATAGAGAGTTGAGTTGGTTGCTTTTTAACGAGCGTGTTTTGCAGGAGGCAGCGGACAGTTCTGTTCCTATTATTCAGCGTGTCCGTTATCTGGGTATTTTTTCGAGCAATCTGGATGAATTTTTCAGAGTTAGGGTGGCGGATGTTAAACGGCTGGTGACCTTTTCCAGTGGTGGTACGAAAGAACGCTATAGCGAGCTGTTAGAGGAAATAATATCGCGAGTCAGTGAGCTGCAGAAATCCTACGATAAAATCTACGAAACAGTCCTCAAGGAACTTTGCAGGAGGCAGATTTACCTCATTAATGAGCAGCAACTGACCGAGAGGCAGGCCGACTTTGTAACCGGCTATTTTCGAAATAAAGTTCTGCCGGAGCTCTCCCCCATTTTGATTAGTGAGGACAAACCATTTCCCTTTTTGAAGGAGGGGTCGATCTATTTTGCAATCAAGATTGAACATCAGAAAGGAATCAATCAGGCCGTTCTTGAAATACCGAGTGATCGCCTGGCGCGCTTTGTTGTTTTGCCAAGCCGCTCAAAAGGACGAGAAAGAGTGGTTATTACGCTCGATAATATTATTCGCCACTGCCTTAAAGAGGTCTTTCAAGGCGTCTTTTCTATCAATAAGATTGGGGGTTACACTATAAAAGTAACCCGTGATGCGGAGCTTGAGCTGGGTGAAGGGATTTCCGATAGCTTGATGAAAAAGATCTCGGCCAGTATCAAAAAGAGATCGAAAGGGGTTCCTGTTCGCTTTGTCTATGACGCCTCAATTCCAGCTGATCTGCTGGAGTTCTTAATCAAGAAACAGGGTTTGAGGAAAAAAGATAGCCTGATTGCCGGTGCTCGCTACCATAACTCCAAAGATTTTATGGGCTTTCCTAACCTGGGTGCGGCCTATTTAGAATTAAAGCCGTTGCCGCCGATTCCTTACCCAGAGCTTGAGAAAAAGACGAATATCTTTGCCTGCATCAAAGAGGCAGATTGCCTGCTCTATTACCCGTATAACTCTTTCTCTTACATTATTAAGTTTCTAAGAGCCGCAGCGGTTGACCCAACGGTCAGTTCGATCAAAATCAACCTTTACCGGGTTGCTTCCTCTTCGCGGGTGATAGATTCGCTGATCAGTGCAGTACAAAATGGTAAGCGCGTGACAGCGGTGGTCGAGTTACAGGCTCGTTTTGACGAAGAGGCAAACCTTCGCTGGGCGCAGAGAATGACGGATGCAGGTGTGCATGTCATTTTTGGAATACCGGGACTTAAGATTCACTCAAAAATGCTTTTAATTAAGCGAACCGAAGCGAAGGGTAGCCGTTATTACAGCCATATTGGTACGGGTAATTTTAATGAAAAGACCGCGAAACTCTACACCGATTTTAGTCTATTGACGCGGAATCAGGAGATTGGTCAGGATATTGAGAAAGTGTTCGATTTTATTCAGTTTACGCATAGACGTCACGAGCTGAAGCACTTGATGGTCTCGCCATTTAGCAACCGTAGTAGTCTGATCGAACTGATTAAAACAGAAACAAAGAATGCTTTAAAAGGCAAGGCATCAGGTATCTTTATCAAATGTAATAATCTTGTGGATAAAGAGCTGATTGATCTACTTTACGAGGCGGGTCAGGCCGGTGTCAAAATCAAACTTATTATACGTGGAATGTGCTCATTGATTCCGGGTGTAAAAGGGATGAGTGACAATATTGTCGCGATTAGTATTGTCGATCGTTACCTTGAGCATCCACGTGTTTTCGTTTTTGAGAATGGAGGGAAGCCACGCTATTTCATCTCATCCGCTGATTTGATGACCCGAAACCTGGACCTCCGCGTTGAGGTGACTTGCCCTGTTTATGACGAGAGGTTACAGAAAAGGATTCAACTGATTCTCGATGTGCAGTGGCGTGATTGTGTGAAAGCGCGAGTGATTGATGAGCGCCAGGTGAACAAGATTCGCCCGCGAGGCAACCGAAAAAAGATTCGATCTCAAGAATATATTCATAAGCTTCTGAAACGAGGCGTAAAACCCGATTGATTTTTAAAGGGGGGTAAGCGAAGATCCTTGTCTTCCCGCTAAGAGACTTTGTTGTGACGATATTCCCAGCTACCCAAAATGGTTCAATTGCTGTGCTTGATATGGGCTCCAACAGTTTCCATATGGTTGTTGCGCGGCTGGAGCACGGTGAAATCAGAACGGTACAAACCTTCCGAGAAAAGGTGAAGTTGGGAGAAGGGTTAGCAGAGCATGGCTGTTTAACCGTTGTGGCGCAACAGCGGGCGCTTGATTGTCTAAGAAAGTTCGGGCAAAGGCTGGAAGGGATGCCGGAAACTTCGGTGGGTGCATTTGGAACCAATGCACTGCGTGTGGCGAATAACACTCATGCCTTTCTTTGTGAGGCGGAAGAGGCGTTGGGGTATCCGATTGAGGTGATATCCGGTATTGAAGAGGCACGCTTAATCTATTTGGGTGTTGCGCACTCTTTGCCATCAGATTCTGAACAGCGCCTTGTCATTGATATTGGGGGTGGCAGTACGGAGTTTATTCTGGGTGAACAGTTCCGGCCGCTGTTGATGGAGAGTCTCTCGATGGGGTGTGTCTCCTTTATGGATCGTTTTTTTCCAGATGGGGAGTTATCAAAGCGTAGTTTTCAGAATGCGGTTAACTATGCATCGAATGAATTGATGCGAATTCGCAAGCGATACCGGAAAAAAGGCTGGAAAAGTTGCTATGGTTCGTCGGGGTCAATCAGGGCGATCGCCCAGGCCTGCCGTGAAACGGGCGGGGGCGATAAGATTGATTTAGCGGCATTGAAAGCGGTTAAAAAACGACTGCTCACCTATGCGAATGTCAGTGAGATTGATGTTGAAGGACTCAGCCAGTCTCGGCGCGACAATATGGTTGCTGGCCTCGCAATACTCATCGCTATTTTTGAAGTCCTAAAAATAGATGAGATGCAGTTTTCTGAGGGGGCTTTGAGAGAAGGGGCGCTTTATGACCTTGTGGGACGCTCAGAGCATGAGGATGTCTGCACTCGATCAGTGCAGGCAATGCAGCGGCGTTTCAATATTGATCTGGAACAGGCGGAAAGAGTCTCTCTTTGTGCGGAAAATCTTTTTGAACAGGTGGCGAAAGAGTGGAAGCTGTCTGCTGAAGTAGAAGGGCAGTGGCTTAGCTGGGCTGCTGAGTTGCACGAGGTGGGGCTTTCAATCGCCCATGTTCAATTTCACAAACACGGGGCTTACATTCTTACCGCAGCAGATATGCCGGGTTTTACCCGTCCAATGCAGCAGGTTATCGCTTTTCTTGTTCGGGGCCATCGTCGCCGCTTTCCTCTTCAATTGTTGAAGGAGTTCCCTGGCAGGCAAAGAGATTCACTGATTCGAATTTGTCTATTATTGCGCCTATCCGTGCTACTGAACAGAAATCGGGGTGATTCAGTTTCACCCGCTGTTTTGTTAAAGGTCACTGGGAACAGTTCTTTGACATTAAAGCTAAAAGAGGCCTCTTTTGATGATTATCCGCTGACTTTCGCCGAACTTAGTGCAGAAATAGAGCGGGTTGGTGTCGCTGGGTTTGAGTTGAAACTTAAAGACAACTGAGCGGGGTGGCTGGAGTATTAAAGCGGCTTTCTGCAAGCTTTCGGTAACGCTCTTTTGCATTTACGTACGCCTTTGGTGGCAAACTATTTCGTCATTCGCTAATATTGCAAACCTGTTTTTTAGAAAAGAAGGCGGAGAAGCTGTTGATCGAACTAGAGACTTTACGGGAAAAAATTGAAGAGACCGGTTACATTACCGATCCGAGTTTAGTTTCGAGCCTTTTTCTGATGGAGCAGCTGCAGAAGCCGCTGTTGCTAGAAGGGGATGCGGGGGTTGGCAAAACTGAAATTGCCAAGATGCTTTCGCAGCTTTATGGTTGTGAATTGATTCGATTGCAATGTTATGAAGGGCTTGATGTGCATCAGGCTATTTATGAATGGAATTACCAGCGTCAGTTGTTAGCCATCAAGCTATACGAGGGTGTTAATGATGACGTGACTGAACGTGAGGAGTCCATTTTCAGTCAGCGCTATCTATTGCAGCGGCCTCTTCTTAAGGCCATTTCGCGGCTGGATTCTCCAGTACTATTGATTGATGAGATCGATCGGGCAGATGAAGAGTTTGAAGCTTATTTGCTAGAGCTTCTTTCAGAATTCCAGATAACGATTCCTGAGCTGGGAACGATTACAGCCACCTCAATTCCGCGTGTTATTTTGACCTCAAATGGGACGCGTGAGCTGAGCGATGCACTCAGAAGGCGTTGCCTTTACCATTATGTTGATTACCCCAGTTTTGAAAAAGAGCTGAGAATCGTTAAATCACGGCTACCAGAACTTGGAGAAATCCTGGCTAAACAGATGATTCACTTTGTTCAGAATTTACGGGGCAGTAACCTACGCAAAACACCGGGAATCGCCGAGACGCTGGACTGGGCGGCGGCGTTGCTTAGACTCAAGGTCGATTCTTTAGATGAGGCAATTGAGATTATCCCTTCAACGCTGGGTTGTCTGCTGAAAACAGAAGAAGATAGCCGCAGAATTTCGACCGAGCAGGTTGAGAGCCTGCTCAATAAGGACTGATATTTGTAATGGTTGAGCCCTCACCACTGGCACAAAGTCCTCTGATTGGGCGGGTGACAGAATTTGTTCGATATGTACGTGATAATGATTTTGACGTGGGTACCGGGGAGTTACTGGATGCTCAGCGCATGGCCGCATCGGGTTATCTAACAGACCGTAAACGACTGTTCTGGGGGTTGCGCGCTATTCTCTGTAGTCGGCAGGAGGAATGGGGCCGCTTTTTTGATCTTTTTACGGCATTCTGGTTGCCACAAGATGCTGTCGAAGAGACGGTAGAAAAGGAGGCGCTTCCTCAGGATGGTAATGGCAGTTCTTCAGGTGGGCAGGCAGGTGCGAGTGGTTTTAGTGGTTCAAGCTCTATTGGCCAAAGTAGTCAGGGTAATGTGGGAGCGAGCGATTATAAAACGGTCTCTCTGGCTGATTTTCGTTTTGTGCACGATGCGGCGCAGATGAGGGCGATCGAGCAGTGGGTTGATAGTCTCGCTCGCAAGATGCGACGTCGGCTATTACGCCGGTTTAGAATTTCGGGAAGGGGACGAAGCGTTGAGCTGAGACAGACATTACGTCGCTCACTTCGTTATGAAGGTTGGCCTTTTGATGTTCGCTATCGAGTGCGCCGACGACGGCTGCCAAATTTTGTACTACTACTTGATGTCAGTCAGTCGATGGAAGTTTATGCCAAACTGTTTCTACGGTTTGCCTGGGGGATTATTGGTGCTTTTGACCGCTCCGAAACATTTGCTTTCCATACTCAGCTGGTTCATGTGGGAGACTGTCTTGGGGAGCGTGACCCCCAACGTCTGGAGAAAAAACTGACCGATATTTCGACCGGCTGGATGGGCGGAACCAAGATTGCCGGTTCGCTAGAAGATTTTAACGATCATTATTTAGAGCGGATGGTCACGCCGCGCACAATCGTGGTTATTTTTAGTGATGGGTTTGATACAGCTAGCCCTGTCGAACTGGCGGCGCAGGTTGAGATGATACAGCGAAAATCAAAGCGCCTGATTTGGGTTAATCCACTGCTGGGACGCTATGAAGAGGGCTTTATTGATGACAAGATGGCGCCTGTGTTGCCCTATATTGATGGTTATACCAGTGCACACACACTGGAAAGTCTTAAGCAGCTGGAAAAAGAGCTGATTATGAACTAGCTTTAACCTGTCAGGAGCACCATCCTAATAAGGAATTTCAGTGAGAAAGCGTCAGTTTGTTTTTAGCCAGATGCATATCGATGCAGCCCGTAATGCAACGGATGATTTCAACCTTTTTCACGATAAAAAAAGGTGGGCTGAGATATACCGGAACCCTTTTGGTGGCCCCATCGCACTTGGCTTTCAACTTGAGTGTCTTATTGAGCATCAGATCAAACTTTATCGGCAGAAAGAGGGTGAAGAGGCGCTAATAAAAGAGCAGGGGCTTCGTTTTAGTAATTATCAATTTACCTTCGCCAATGCAGTCAAGCCTGATCAGGCGTTATCTGTGGAGATTAAAAAAACTCGGATTAATGAAAAAGGGGACTATTCACTCAATAATCGGGTGGTTGTCAAAACCGAGAAAGGGATGGCGCTGATTGGGCACAAGCGCGAAACAACAAAACCCCTTTTTTTAGCAACTACGGTGTTGTCAGATTTTGGCGACTTGAGCAATGCAGCCGACCGTGAGTATTTGGCCGATAGCGGTTTTTTCCTCAAGAAAAAGTTTATGGCTAATAGCAATGCGAAAAATTTCCTTTCTGGATCGTGTGCTGAACAGTCAGACTATTTTGATGAGTTGAAAGATAAAATTGAATTCCCAGAGGTTTTTCCCTGTAGCCTGATTTCTTGTGCACTTCTGGAAAAAGCGCATAAGAAAGGGCACGATTTTATCAACGAGCCGATGGTTTACACTTCACATCAGATTAGCCTCGACCGGGAGCTACTGGAAACGATGCGTAGTTCGGATGAAGTTCATATTTTGATTCGAAAAAGCGTGAGCGCAGGTGGGGGGAAATCGGAGCACGAAAAGCGTTACGAATGTTACGGTCTACTGAACCGACAAAAGATTCTTTATCGAGCGCTTATTTCGCTAATGCCACTCTCGGAAATCATCAAATGTATCAGGCTTTAACCCGCGGTTAGGTGCTTCTTTAGGTAGTGACCAGTATATGAGCCTTTGGCTTCTGTGATGGGCTGAGGTGTGCCGGTCGCCACAATCTGACCGCCGCCAGTTCCTCCCTCCGGACCAAGGTCGATAATCCAGTCCGCTGTTTTGACTACATCAAGATTATGCTCGATGATGATCACGGTGTTGCCATGATCACGCAATCGATGAAGAACAATCAGCAGTTGCTGAATATCGTGAAAATGTAGCCCGGTTGTGGGTTCGTCCAGGATGTAGAGCGTTCGTCCTGTATCGCGTTTAGAGAGCTCTTTCGCCAGCTTAACCCGTTGAGCTTCGCCGCCCGATAGTGTGACAGCATTTTGACCTAGCGTTATGTAGCTTAGCCCGACATCAACCAATGTTTGTAGTTTTCGGGAGATCACCGGGATGGCATCGAAGAATTCTCGCGCCACTTCAACGGTCATACCGAGTATTTCATGAATAGTTTTGCCTTTATAACGGATTTCTAGTGTTTCACGGTTATAGCGTTGTCCTTTGCAAACATCACAGTGGACAAAAACATCAGGCAGAAAGTGCATTTCAACCTTGATGACGCCATCACCTCTGCAGGCTTCACAGCGACCTCCTTTGACATTGAAGCTAAATCGGCCCGGTGTATAGCCTCGTGAACGTGCTTCATGTGTTGCGGAAAATAGTTCCCGAACCGGTGTAAAGATGCCGGTATAGGTGGCTGGATTGGAGCGAGGTGTGCGACCAATGGGGCTTTGGTTGATATCGACCACCTTGTCGATCTGCTCAAGTCCTTCTACGCTGTCACAGGGGGCGGGAATGGCGCTGGCACCATTGAGTTCTCGTGCAACAAAGCGGTATAGCGTGTCGTTGATGAGGGTTGATTTGCCGGAGCCAGAAACGCCGGTTATACAGGTCATTAGTCCAAGTGGAATATCGACCGAGACATTTTGCAGGTTATTGCCAGAAGCATTGTTAATGCGGAGCTGTCTATCCGGGTTTGGTGCAGTTAACTGGTCGGGAGAGCTTATTTTTAGCCGTCCAGAAAGATATTTCCCCGTCAGTGACTTGGGGTGATTTAGAATTTCTTCGGGTGTCCCTTGGGCGATAATTTCACCGCCATGAATGCCCGCACCGGGTCCAATATCAAGCACATGGTCGGCGGCCATAATCGCCTCTTCGTCGTGCTCGACGACAATCACGGTATTGCCAAGATCTCTTAAATGAATCAATGTGTTGAGCAGTCGTTGATTGTCGCGCTGGTGCAAACCGATTGAAGGTTCGTCCAATACATACATGACACCAACAAGACCGGCGCCAATCTGGCTGGCCAGACGGATACGTTGCGCCTCCCCTCCAGATAAAGTTTCCGCGCTGCGGGCGAGAGAGAGATAGTCGAGCCCCACGTTGACAAGAAATTCGAGTCGTAGGCTGATCTCTTTAACGATTTTATCGGCAATTTTCCCCTGTTTTCCCGGTAGGTTGAGTGTCTTGAAAAAGGTTAGAGACTCCTGGATAGAATAGGCCGTTAACTCGGGAAGTGTTTTTTCATCAATAAACACGTGGCGAGCGGCGATGTTGAGTCGGGTTCCTTTGCAATCAGGGCAAGAGTGGCTGGAAAGATATTTCGCCAGCTCATCACGAACGGTGCTGGAGTCGGTCTCTTTGTAGCGGCGTTCCATATTGGGTAGAACACCTTCAAAAGGGTGTGTACGGGTCTTCATCCCCGGCCGGCCGGAGAGCTGGAAGGTTATTTTTTCCTGCCCGCTTCCGTAGAGAATAATTTGTTGAACTTTACTGCCCAACTCTTCAAAAGGGATTTCAGGGTCAAAACCGTAATGGCTGGAAAGTGACTGAATCAGTTGGTAGTAGTAGCTATTACGGCGATCCCAGCCACGGATTGCACCACCGGCCAGACTTAATTCTGGATGATGGATTACTCGCTCAGGATCGAAGAACTGTTTGACGCCAAGCCCGTCACAGGCTGGACAGGCTCCTTTTGGGTTGTTGAATGAAAAAATTCTAGGTTCAAGTTCGCTAATGCTGTAACCACAGATGGTGCAGGCATATTTTTCGGAGAAGACAAGCTCTTGGGGCTTGTCTTCCATTGAGACAACCAGTGCAGTCCCATCGGTTAGACGAAGGGCGGTTTCAAAAGATTCGGCGAGCCTCAGTTTAAGATCTTCGCGGATTTTGAAGCGGTCGACGACAACCTCAATAGAGTGTTTTTTCTTCGGTTCGAGAAGAGGGGTTTCGTCAAGGTCGTAAACAACGCCATCGATCCGCGCGCGAATGAAACCCTGGCTACGAAAATCATTCAGCAGTTGCAGGTGTTCACCTTTGCGCTCTCGAACAACAGGGGCAAGAAGCATCCAGCGGCTATCAGTCTCCTGCTTAAGTACCAGATCAACCATCTGACTAATGGTCTGGGCTTCGAGTGAGCTGTTATGTTCTGGGCAGCGCGGTGTGCCGGCGCGAGCAAACAGCAAGCGCAAATAATCGTAAATCTCGGTGATTGTGCCGACGGTTGAGCGGGGGTTGTGAGAGGTCGATTTTTGCTCAATGGATATAGCAGGCGAGAGCCCTTCAATATGGTCAATATCGGGTTTTTCCATCATCGAGAGAAACTGTCGAGCATAGGCTGACAGAGACTCTACGTAGCGTCTTTGGCCTTCGGCATAAATGGTGTCGAAGGCCAAAGAGGACTTTCCTGAACCTGAAAGCCCGGTAATGACAATGAGCTTGTCTCTTGGGAGTTCCAGGTCGATATTTTTTAAATTATGGGTGCGTGCACCCTGAATGAGAATACTGGCCATTACTGATTTCGAGACGTTAGCGAACCTGCTACTATACGCGGTTTTGTTGCGGTGAATCAAAGGAGATCTGGTTGAGCGAAGCAGTTGACGATCAAAGCAGAATGAATAAGATAGAGAAGAAAGCGGCGGTGTCGCTTGCGGCTATCTTTGCCATGCGCATGATCGGCCTGTTTATGATTTTGCCGGTCTTTTCTCTTTACGCAGAAGAGCTCTCCGGTTCAACACCTTTTTTGATCGGTCTGGCGATCAGCGCATATGGTCTCACTCAGGCTATTTTCCAAATTCCTTTTGGCCTGATGTCCGACCGCTTTGGCCGCAAAAAAATGATTCTGGTGGGGCTTGCGTTATTTGCGTGCGGTTCTGTGGTAGCAGCGCTCAGTCAGTCGATTGAAGGGGTTATTCTGGGGCGCGCTTTGCAGGGCAGTGGTGCGATTGCAGCGGCGGTGATGGCGCTGGCGGCTGATTTGACGCGAGAAGAGCACCGCACCAAAGTGATGGCAACCATTGGTATTAGCATCGGTATGTCATTTGGGATTTCAATGATCCTTGGGCCGGTTATTGCTCAATGGGGTGGGCTCTCGGGACTCTTTTGGTTGACGATGGTTCTTGCGCTGGGCGGTGTGCTGGTGGTGCTCTTTTTTGTGCCGGATCCAGTGCAGTCATCGGTTCATCGAGATGCAGGAACAATTCCTGCGCAATTTCACTCCGTTCTAAAAAATAGTGAACTGTTGAGGCTGGATTTCGGTATTTTTATCCTGCACCTGATCTTGACGGCTGGTTTTGTGGTTTTGCCGTTAGCCTTAAGGGATGAGGCGGGACTGATTCCAGGCGACCATTGGCTTGTCTATTTGCCGGTTATGATTGTTGCGGTTGTAGCGATGATTCCGTTGGTGATTCTGGCAGAGAAGCGCCGTAAAATGAAAAGTGTTTTTTTAACCGCCATCACTTTAGTGATCATGGCAGAACTGGGTTTTATGCAGTTTCATACCAGCCTGGCCGGTTTGGTTTTCTTTATGACGGTCTTTTTTACCGGCTTTAATCTTCTGGAAGCGGTATTACCGTCGATGATCTCCAAAATAGCCCCCGCAGACTCAAAAGGGACGGCGATGGGGGTCTACTCCAGTAGCCAGTTTCTGGGGGCATTTGTAGGGGGCGTGAGTGGTGGATATCTGTATGGCGAGAAAGGTGTTGGTGCCGTTTTTCTGTTGTGTGCAATCGTTATGATTGTCTGGTTGTTTGTTGCCTCAAGTATGAAACCGCCACGCCATTTTAGTAGTCTGCTGCTTAAAATTGAACCACTCAATGAAGTAGAGGCGCGATTGTTAGAAATCGAGTTATTAAAGATTTCCGGTGTTATTGAAGCCTCATTACAAACAGCAGAACTAACCGCTTATTTAAAGGTTGATAATGACCTGTTAGCGAGAGAGCAATTGTACGCGCTGGTCAGATCAGATAAAGTGTAGCGTCGTTTCATTTTCAGATTAGTTTTAGGAGCAAAGCATGGCACAGAGGGGAGTCAACAAAGTCATCATCGTAGGGAACATGGGTAAAGACCCAGAGGTTCGCTATATGCCGAGTGGTGGCGCCGTCACCAATATTACCATTGCCACATCTGAAGTCTGGAAAGACAAACAGACCGGAAACAATCAGGAGCGTACGGAATGGCACCGCGTTGTCTTTTTTAACAAACTGGCGGAAATTGCCGGTGAATACCTTAAAAAAGGTTCAAAAGTTTATATCGAAGGGAGCTTGAGAACACGCAAATGGCAAGGTCAGGATGGACAGGATCGTTACACTACAGAGATTGTTGCAAGCGAGATGCAAATGCTCGATAGCCGCTCGGGTGGAACCGCCAACTTTGATTCATCAGCGCCATCAGCCGGTCAGCAACAGCGCCCAGCGCAATCAAACCAGAACCAGCCAGCGGCGAGCGGTGGGGTCGATGCGCCTTTTGATGATGATATTCCGTTTTGAGGAATACCATAAGACTATAAAGTTAAAGTAAAACAAAAAGCCTCTGACAACAGAGGCTTTTTGTTTATTCCTGCTTTGTGCTTGAATATGCAAATACAGGGAACCATGGTTCGTATAAAGCTAAGAAATACAGGGAATTTTTGTTCCTGTTAATTATAATGTTATGTGTTAAAAACAAAAAAATTGCCACTTAGCAAGTTATCAACTATGATAACTATGTATGAAATGGAAAATCACTTTCTATAGCGATAAAGTTGAAGCACAAACGCTAAAATTTCCAGCAGGTATTTTGGCTAATTTTCTGCACATTGCCGATATGGTTGAAGAACTTGGCCCAAATCTAGGCAAACCCTATGTTGGCAGACTAGATTCCGGCCTTTATGAAATCAGAGCTAAAGGCAAAGAAGGCATAGGTAGGTCAGCTTACTGTGTAGTTAAAGATAAAGAAGTTGTAATACTCCATTCATTTATTAAAAAATCACAAAAGACATCTAAAAAGGATTTAGTCTTAGCAAAAAAGCGAATGAAAGAGGTTTCAAAATGAGCAGATCAACACTAACAGATTTTAAGAAAAAAGCACTTTCCAAGACGGCTGTTAATAAAGAGTATCAATCTCTAGCTCCAGCCTACACATTACGCAAAAAGCTCATTGCACTCCGTCAAAAAGCGGGGCTAACTCAGGAACAAATAGCTGATGTTTTGCATACGCAGAAAAGTAATATATCTAGGCTAGAGAACGCAAACTCTCTTAACTCTCCAAAACTATCGACAATTGAACAATACGCGCATGCTGTAGGTTACGATGTTGAGATTAAGTTCACGCCAAAAAGAGCACATAACAAGGCACTAAACACGGACGCGAAAAAACATCGCGCCGGTTAGCTAGGTCGTTAGCTATACAATCTTTCAAAACCAACACAGGAGCAGTAATAATGAATACTCTAAAAAAATCATTACTTGGAACAATCATCATTGCCTTAATAGGGCTTACAAACATGGCAAATGCCACAGATACAAAAGAAGGTGGGGTTGCTATTAATGATAAGAACTTTATCCATGCAGATTCTACAAGAGCGTATCTTAAAGAATTAGCAATAACAAAAGGTAAAGTCAATGTGATTCGACCCTTAAGAGAATTTGCGAATACAGACAACCAAGATGTCATTAGAATGAATAGTGACACCTTATATACAAGAATCATACTTGATGTTAAAGGTGGTGCAACCATCACGACAAAAGAGTATGACGGTTTTCAAAATATCCAAGTTTTAGATCCAAACCATAGTGAGATTAAAACTTTAATGGGTGCAGGAACAGTTAAGATTGATGAATCAATGCTAACAGATGGACATCATGCTTATATCATAATAAGAACAGGTCTATTAAGAGATCTCCCTGAAAAAGAGATGTTTTCACAAGCTCATAAAGCACAAGATAATATCTCTATCACGTATAGCTCATCAGAGCCTTATGTTGCATCAGTGAAGTATGATTATGCAACGCTTACTAAGGTGAAATATAAAATTTTAGAAAATTTTGTTAAAAATCCTAAAAAAGATACGGTTAAAAATGGCTTTGGTACCACTAAAACAAGAGACCCAGAAGCGGCCAAAGTTGTTATTGCTATTGGTTGGGGTGGCCTTACTGGAGAAAATGCAGTTTATTCAGCATTTTCAACAAATACTGAAAGAGGCTCATTTACACTACACAAGCCAAACTTGAATTATGACAAAAAAGGTTTTTTCTCTTTTACTGTTTATAACGCTAATGGATATATCGCAACTAGGAACTATTCCCTTAACTCTGATGACATGGTTATAAATAAAGATGGTAGCTATACGATTAACTTTATCGTTTCGGGAGAGCCTACAGATGGGCTTAAAAATGTTATTACAACACCTAGAGGCAAAGTATGGACAGGCATCTTTAGATGTTACTATCCAAAAAACAAAAATGAAACTTATGCTTTTGCAGATGATATAACGGCTAAGATGGGAAAAGCATTCTCTAAGTAAAAAGCTAACAAGCGCATGCAGTGGACGGCAAAAAGCGCCGCTCCTTTGTCGCTCTGCTTTTTGCCACCACTGATGCGAGACGTTAGCCGCTTAAAAGAATATCGTGATTAATAAATTACCCCCGTGGGTAGAATATGGTTCGTTTATGCTTGCATTGATTGCAGGAGTTGTTAATTCGATTGGCTTACTGGGTTTCGAACATCAATCGATTTCACATCTATCAGGTACAGCAACACTTTTAGGCACAGGAATTTTAAATTCTTCATTTCAAGATGCCCTTCATTTACTTTTAATCTTATTTAGTTTTCTTATTGGTGCTGCGATATCAGGGTATTTTTTACGCAACGGTGCATTAAAATTAGGTCATCATTACAGTAGTTTGCTTTCTTTAGAGGCGATATTTCTTTTAGCAGCTATCTATTTTTTAACCAGCGGCTCTTTTACTGGTCAATACTTAGCGTCTATGGCTTGCGGGTTACAGAATGCACTAGCCACTACTTATAGTGGTGCGGTTATCAGAACAACACATGTAACCGGTATATTTACAGACTTGGGGATTATGCTTGGTGCAAAATTAAGAGGTGAAGAATTCGATAGAAGAAAAGCATTATTGTTCTTATTAATAATCATGGGATTCATTTTTGGCGGTATTATTGGGGCATATTTATTTAGTATACTCAAGTTCAATGCTCTTTTTATTCCTGCAATAATTTGTTTATTACTTGCGCTATCTTATTCAATTTACAGTGCTAAAGTCAGCAGCTAATCGGGTAGCCGGGGGTCTCTAACCCCCAGCCCCCTGCATGCGGCTCCGCACAGGGCGTTTCACTTGGAATGGAACGAATCAAGGGGTCAGCCAGCTTGATTTTTAGCTTTTTCTGCGGTATTCTGATTTATGGCTAGATTACCGAGAATA
>QNFJ01000006.1 GCA_003646305.1 Gammaproteobacteria bacterium
AGTCGTGTGCTTGATATGGGTTGTGGGAAGGGCGACTTGTTGGCGCACCTTCAGGAGAGCCGAGCTGTTTCCGGTTATGGCATTGAGATCAACCCGGATAATATTTTGAGCTGTATTGAAACGGGTGTTAACGTCATTCAGGCCGATATTAACGCAGGCCTCTCGGTTTTTGATGACCGCTCTTTCGACTATGTTATTGTTTCCCAAGCGTTGCAGGCCTTACGGCGTCCTGATTTGGTGCTTGATGAGATGTTGAGAGTAGGGAAGCAGGGGATTGTCACTTTCCCAAATTTTGGATTCTGGAGGAATCGTTTTCAGCTTGGAATCGGTGGTGTTATGCCCGTATCGAGAACCTTACCGAACCCGTGGTATGACACGCATAATATTCATCTTTGTACGTTTAAGGATTTTGAAGAATTGTGCAAAGAGAAGGGAATTCGAATTATCAGCAGGGCTGTTGTTGACTATCAGCATAAGAGCTCACTGCCGATGAAGCTTCTGCCGAACCTCTTTGGCGAGGTCGCTTTGTATCAGTTTGAGCGGGCGTAATATTGAAATAAAAGTGAATTATTATGGAAAAAACAACTCTACAATGTGTAAGGTTGGCTGGGAAGATAACTTTTAAAAAACAGTAAATGAGGAGACTGCACGATGACTTATCTGGGAAAATGTTTCTTGAAAATTGCGGTGGCACTTTTGCTAGTGCTTTCTTATCCTGCGCAGGCGGAGAATTCGATTGATTTTGGTGACTATGTGGTTCACTACAATGCGTTTACTGCCGATACGTTATCTCCCCAAATTGCAAAAGCCTACGATATAACCCGGAGCAGGAGTCGTGGTGTTGTGAACATCGCGGTGTTGAAGAAGGTTGAAGGTACACAAGGGAAGTCGGTAACAGCCAAGCTCGTGGCGAGTGCGGTTAATCTGACAGGGCAGTTAAAAAGCTTTGAGACGCGGGAAATTCGAGAAGATGGGGCGATTTATTATATTGGTGAGTTCAGAGTAACTAATCAGGAAACGCTGGATTTTAAGGTTAGATTACAGCCAGAGGGCTCTGACAAGGGGTTAACGGTTCGCTTTAGACAACAGTTTTTTACCAACTGATTCATCTTGTTGTAGAGAAAGCGTCTATCTAGTCGGTAGGCGCTTTTTTTATGCCTGTTGTCATTGGGCTCTCTAGCCAGTCTTTAAAGCGGGTCAGGATGAGTAACCCTGGTATCGCTAGCGCAGCACACAGCGTAAAGAACAGTGGCCAGCCGGTTATTTCAGCCAGCCAGCCGGTTGGTGCTGCGATCAGCACGCGTGGAATCCCCATCAGGCTAGACAACAGAGCGTATTGTGTTGCAGTAAAGCGTTTGTCAGTTTGGCTAGCCATAAAGGCGATAAAGGCGGCTGTTCCCATGCCAGCACTAAGATTTTCAAGCGCGATAACGCCGGCAAGCCCAGGGAGTGTTGGGCCTATGATGGCTAAAACAGCAAATCCAAGGGTGGAGACGGCCTGCAAAATACCGAATTGCCACAGTGCGGTATAGATGCCCGATTTGAGTATCAGTATGCCGCCTAAAAGCCCACCAAGAATGGTTGCCCAAAAGCCGAATAACTTCACAACTGCACCAACCTCGGTTTTACTAAAGCCCAGCTCGAGATAAAAAGGGATCGACATATGGCTGGCCATTGTATCCCCCGCTTTGTAGAGCAAGATGAACAACAGGATCATGATCGCATTCTGGCGGCTGAAGAACTCAACAAAAGGCTTGATAACGGCTTCAGCTAACGTTTTGGGCTGATCTGGACTTGGTTGAGGCTCAGGTGCGAATAGTGTGGTGACGATTCCTATACTCATAAAGCCTGCCATTAATAGGTAAACCGTTGAGAAGCTGACGAAATCAGCAAGAATCAGACCGCCTCCGGATGCGAGTAGCATGCCGATGCGGTAACCGTTTACATAGAGTGAGGCACCTAAGCCTTGCTCATCGTCACTCAACGCCTCGCGGCGATAGGCATCGATAACAATATCTTGCGTTGCTGAAAAGAAGGTTAGTAACATCGCTGCACCCGCGACGACTAATGGGCTGGATGCGGGCTGGGTCATGCCCAACGCCGCAATAGCGGCCATTAAACAAAACTGGGATAGGAGCAGCCACCCTCGGCGTCGGCCTAGCAGGCGGGGGGTGAAGCGGTCTAAAGCAGGCGCCCAAAGAAACTTAATGGTGTAGGGAAGGCCAACGAGTGCAAACAGGCCGATTGTCGCAAGGTCGACATTTTCTTCGGTCATCCAGGCCTGCAAGACCGAGCCTGTTAGTAGTAGAGGGAGTCCGCTAGAGAAACCCATAGCAAAGGCAACCAGCATTCGGCCGCTGAGCACCGACCTGATGATTTGTTTCGTGCTTTTGTCTGGGTGGACTGACATTTTGGTTTTATCTGGAAAAGGCGATGCGCTTTTGTTTGAGGTCAGTTTTGTCGTACTGTGCCCATAGATCCTGGTAAGAGCTATTTTTTACCGGATGCAGGTGCGTGGGGGCGATTTCGGCAAGTGGCTCGAGCACAAAGGCATAAGACTCAATCTCGTCGCGTGGAATATTCTTTTCAGGACAAATGAGGTTCCCGTACAACAATAGGTCCAGGTCGAGTGTTCGGGATGAAAATTTTTGTTCGTTGCGTGTGCGGCCGTGCTCATTTTCGATGGCAGTAAGGTAATTTTTGGCCTCTTCCAGTGTTTTGTCTGTTTGTAGTACGATGACCCCGTTATAAAAAGGTGCTCCAGAAAAGCCGACAGATTCACTTTCGTACAGGCTGGAAACTTTTATGGAGCCAAACAATTTTTCCAGAGATTTCAGCGCAGAGCGGAAGTTGTTTTCTCTATCTATATTGCTACCAATACTAATAAACAGTTCAGTCATTGGCTGGTTTAACACCTCGTTCAATGATAATTCCCACATCACTTGCACCTCTAATCGCGCCTTTTTTATTTAGCGTCAGGCGAACCCAGGGAACGTCAAATTCATTAATAATGATGGCAGTAATTTCCTCTGAAAGTGTCTCAACAAGGCCAAAACTACTGGCTTCGACAAAGGCAATCAGCCTTTTAGCAACCGATTTATAATCGAGTGTATCGGAAATGGTGTCAGAAAGAGCGGCTTTGCGGATATCGGTTGCCATTTCAATATCGAGGATAACCGCCTGTTTGATTTCACGCTCCCAATCATAAATTCCAATAATGGTTTCGATACGAAGGCCGCGAAGGAATATAATGTCCATGTTTTTTTGGCTGTTTTTTTGTTATTAAGGCCGTAATCATACCCGATAATGGGCTTTTTTCTTCACAAAAAATCTGGACGGTTACGGGATCTCTTGAGGCTTAATTTAGGTGTGGAATGATTGATTGGATTTGGGTGATTGCGGCCTATTTATTGGGGTCTGTTTCGGCAGCCATCGTTGTCTGCCGTCTGATTGGTGTGCATGACCCTCGAGAAGGCGGGTCGGGAAACCCTGGTGCAACTAACGTACTTCGGTTGGCAGGGAAAAAGGCGGCAGCATTTACGTTGGCCGGGGACTGCCTGAAAGGGTGGTTGCCTGTTTTTGCGGTGAGTTATTACTCGTCAGACAGTTTGCTGCTTGCAGCGGTCGGTCTGGCGGCATTTCTGGGGCACCTGTATCCACTTTTCTTTGGCTTTAAAGGTGGGAAAGGTGTCGCAACGGCGCTCGGTGTATTTGCCGGATTCGGCTGGCCTGTTGCTCTGTCTGTGGTTGCAAGCTGGTTTGTTGTTGCAAAGCTGTTCAAGCTCTCCTCGTTAGCTGCCCTGATTTCCGGTGCACTGGCACCTCTATATGTTTGGCTGTTTACTGCGGATCAAAATTTTTTAGTAGTGAGCATCGTGATTGCTCTTTTGTTGATCTGGCGGCACCGGGGCAATATACAGCGCCTAAGAGCAGGCACTGAGAGCAGAATTGGGCGCTGATAGCTGGTTAATCGGCCAGCGGGGTATTGCAGTGATTTCGAGTGGTGACCGTTCTTCGGCGAGTAGTCGCTGGCAGCCTGCATAGGCAATCATTGCGCCATTGTCGGTACAGAACTCAAGTCTGGGATAATAAACTTCTGCTTGCTCAGCTTTTCCGAGTTTTTCTAATCCTGAGCGGAGTGCGCTGTTAGCGCTGACGCCCCCGGCGATGACCAGTGTTTTTAACTCTGTTTGGCGTAAGGCACGACGACACTTAATGATCATTGTATCAACAACTGCATCCTGAAATGCCCGGGCGACATCCGCTTTGTCCTGTTGTGAACCAGACAGGCCCTCCATTGTATTAAGTGTAAAGGTTTTTAGTCCGCTAAAGCTAAAATCAAGCCCAGGTCGATTGGTCATTGGCCGAGGGAAATGAAATCGTTCGGGGTCACCTTGTTCGGCAAGTTTAGCGAGTAGCGGCCCACCGGGATAATCAAGCCCGAGCATTTTTGCTGTTTTATCAAATGCTTCGCCTGCTGCATCATCGAGAGATTCGCCTAAAATGGTGTAACAACCAATCCCATCAACCTCTACGAGCAGTGTATGGCCGCCGGAAACCAGAAGCGCTAAAAAGGGATAGGTGGGTGGATTTTCTTCCAGCATCGGCGCGAGCAGGTGGCCTTCCATATGATGAATGCCGATAGTGGGGATTTGCCATGCCCACCCCAAACTTCTTGCCGTTGAAGCACCAACAAGTAGTGCGCCAACAAGCCCGGGGCCAGCGGTATAGGCAATTCCATCAATTTGGCCCTGATTTATGTCAGCACTTTTAATGGTTTCTTTGATTAGGGGAATGAGTTTACGAATATGGTCTCTTGAGGCAATTTCGGGGACAACGCCACCGTACTCTGCGTGCAGCTCAACTTGACTATAAAGTTGATGAGAGAGTAGCCCGTTATTGGAGTCGTAGAGAGCAACTCCAGTTTCATCGCAGGAGGTTTCAATGCCTAGAACAATCATAAATCGTTTTTAATTTTTTAATATATTGTAGCCAGATGCTGTTTTAAGTGCTCCGCCACAGAACTCATTTTGCAACGACAGAGTAACACCGTTTGCCTCCTGTTTAGCTTTTAGAGCTTTCTTAGAATTGAAGCCGGGGGTGCCTCCATTACATGGCGAATTCCCAGGTAACCGGCTAGTCCCACAAATAGTCCGCCTACCAGGGGGGTTAGAAACCATAACAGCAGGTTGGCTTGATGTGCCATGCCGAGCAACTGGTTGTATAAAAGGCTCAGAATCAACTCGGCGATTGCAACCGCGAGCAGGCCAGATATAAAACCGAGCACTGTAAATTCAATGAGTTGAATTTTTTTGATTAGTGCCCGTTTCGCGCCCAATGTTCTCATCAGCGCGCTGTTGTGAATGCGGTCATCAAGTGTGGAATAAACCGCGGCAAAAAGCACGGTAAAACCGGCTGCGAGTGCGAAATAGAGCAGGTAGTTAATGGCAGCAGTTAGCTGTGCCAGTATCATCTTGAATTGATTAAGCAATGTTTCCACATCGAGTAGCGTGACCGCCGGAAAGCGCTCAACGAGTCGATTTAGGAAGTCCTTTTTTTCGGGAGGTAGATAGAAACTGGTGAGATACGTTTGCGAAAAAGTGTCTAGCGCTCTGGGTGGAAAAATAAAGTAGAAATTGGGCTTCATCGTATCCCAGTTAACACTGCGGATATTTGAAACTGTTGTGCGTAATTGTGCGCTGCCGATGGTAAAGGTGAGCTCATCACCAATGCTAACTTTTAGGCTTTTCGCCAGCTTTTGTTCGATAGAAACGACATTTGTCTCCTCAGTGCCCCACCATTTCCCCTCAAGAATTTGATTTTCATCAGGCGGTGTTGCCGAGCTGGTTAGACTCAACTGCCGTTGTGTTGCTCGCTCCCCCTGAGATTCTTTGCTAACGATTTTCCGCACTTTGATGCCATTAATTTCGACCAGTCGTCCTCGAGTGACCGGGAAAAATTTACTATTCACGATCTGTTCTGAATCCAGCATTTTCTGGAAGGGTTCTTGATCACCGGGAAAGAGGTTGATGGCAAAGTGGTTGGGTGCAGATTCAGGGAGTTGTGCTTTCCAGTCATCGAGCAGGTCATTGCGGACACTAAAGCTGAGAATCATCGCCACCAGCGTGACAGTAAAAGCGAGGATCTGGCTGATCGTTGTGGCCGGTTTACGGCTGAGGCTTTGTAGCCCAAAACGCCAACCAATATCGAGTTGGCCAAAGCTTTTACTGCTCGATTTGATTAACAGCCAAACCAGCCCGGCCATAATGAGTGCGGTAAATAGTCCAACGCCAATAACGGTCAGTGTCATCATTGGATCATCGGTGTAATACCAGACCAGTAGCCCGATAACAGAAAGTGCTAACCCATAAACAAGCCAGCCGCTACTCGGCAAAGGGTCGAGATCATGCCGCAATAGACGAAGTGGTGAGACTTTTTTAAGCTGCAGAAGAGGTGGCAGCGCAAAGCCGATCAGGATTACCATGCCGGTGGCAAAGCCAAATAGCATGGAAAAAGGAGATGCAGAGGCGATTGAGCTGGGTAAAAGCTCATGCAGTAGCTGGAATAGCCCCTCCTGAGCGAACCAGCCAAGCAGGCAGCCAATCAGGCTGGCGCTGCCACCCAGTATCAAAAATTGCAGCGAATAAAGCCGGATTATTTTGGATTGTTTGCAACCGAGGCATCTAAGTAGTGCGGTCGCGTTGAAATGGCGTTCACCATAGCGTCGAGTGGCCATGGCAATCGCAATGCCGGCAATCAGAACAACAATAATGCTGGAAAGCCCAAGATAGCGTTCAGCTCGACTTAAAGCAGAGCCTAACTGGGGGCGTTCATCATAAATATCGAGAATCCGCTGAGAAAGATTTAGTTTTGGCTTAACCCAGCGTTTGAATTCAACAAGATCTCGCTCGCTACCCATAAACTGAAAGGTGAAATGAATATGACTGCCAGGCTGCAGAACACGTGTGGCCTCTAAATCGCTGGCATTAATCATCACGCGCGGTTGCAGGCTGTATAGATCACCCCCTTTGTCGGGTTCGTAAGTGATTAGCCGAGTGATCTTAAGGGGCTTTTCACCTACTGTTAGCTCATCACCTATCTGGAGTTTGAGAGCCGATAAAATACGTGGCTCAATCCATGCCTCAGAGTTTTTTGGCCCTTGCGATGTCTGCTGTGGATTAGCTAAATCAGAGGTGGTTGTTTTCAGGTAGCCACGCAGGGGATATTGATCGGTTACCGCCTTGATCCCGGCTAAAAGTAGCGCCTCATTTTCCATTAAGACAGAAGAGAACTCGGTTGTGCTTGACTGCTTCAATTGCAGCTCGGCTGCTTTGCTCTGCCAATTCGTGGGGATGGGTGATGAGCTGCTGATGACCATATCGGCAGCTAAAAAATCGGCAGCCTGTCGCCCCATTGTTTGCTGTAGACGATCAGCAAACAGTGCAATGGCTGTGGAACTGGTGACGGCAATGATCAGCGCAAGAACCAAAATGGTCAGCTCTCCCGAACGGCCATCTCGATAAAGGAGCTTTAGTGCCAGTTTTAGTTCTGACATACTACTTTTCCAGCTTCCAGGCGGATGGTTCTGTGGCAGCGGGCAGCCAACGGTTCATCGTGGGTGACTAAAACAAGCGTGGTCTGCTTTTCACGATTGAGTTCAAATAACAGCTCAATAATCTGCTCACCGGTTCGGCTATCCAGATTTCCGGTGGGCTCATCGGCAAATAGAATGCCCGGTTCGGTGACAAAGGCGCGGGCCAGTGCAACGCGCTGTTGCTCTCCACCTGACAGCTGTCTAGGTGTGTGATGCGTACGGCTCGCAAGTCCAACTCGCTCTAATAGCCTGTACGCCGCCTCGGCCGCTTTTTTATCACCACAAAGTTCTAGCGGGAGCATCACATTCTCAAGCGCTGTCAGCCCGGGCAAAAGTTGGAATGACTGAAAGACAAAACCGATAGATTGATTGCGGAGTTCTGCCCTACCATCTTCATCGAGTTGGGCGAGTGGTTGGCCAAAGAGTGAAACAGAGCCACTGGTTGGTTCATCCAGGGCGGCTAACAGGCTTAATAGCGTTGACTTTCCCGAGCCAGATGTTCCCATAATTGCAACTGTATCGGCTGGCTTGATTATCAGATCGACAGATGACAGTATCTCCAAAATTCCCTCGGATGTTGTGACCTGTTTACCAAGGTTTACCGCTTCAATAACGGGGGCGTCAGAAGTTTCTTTAAAAGGGGAGTGCATTGTCTGTGTGGAGTCGGTTAATTTTGGGAGTTATTGTGTCACTTATTTCATTGTCGGCCTCGTCAGGCTCGATTCTTATCATGGGAGATAGTATCAGTGCCAGCCACGGGATAGAAGTTCAGCAAGGTTGGGCAACGCTTTTGCAGGAACGGCTGGAGGAGCAAAATAGCGTTTTTACTGTTGAGAATGAAAGTATAAGTGGTGAAACTTCAGCGGGTGGTCTGGCGCGGATTGATCAAGCATTAGATCGTCATAAACCAACGCTTGTTTTGTTAGAACTCGGAGCAAATGATGGCCTGCGGGGGCTTTCTCCTTTTGTGATGAAGAAAAATCTTGCCGAGATGATCCATAGAAGTGAACAGGCCGGAGCTAAGGTTCTATTACTCGGAATGAAAATCCCCCCTAATTACGGAAAACGTTATATAGAGACCTTTTTTGATGTTTATCGGCAGCTGGCAGAAGAGCATGATGTTTCACGTGTACCATTTTTATTGGACGGAGTTGCTTTAAATAGAGAGCTAATACAACAAGATGGGCTGCACCCCAATGCGCGAGCACAGCCATTTATTCTTGAGAATATTTGGCCTTATTTGTTGCCGATGCTGGATGATAGTGAATGAGTTAATTGGCAGCCACTAGGATGTTTATTATTTAACGCCGCATTCATTAAGTGCAAAATCAGAAATTCCACAAAAGAAGCGATAAGGCCGCACTATTTACCCGTCGTGCGCTTAGCGCCAGAGAGGAAATAAAGTAGGCATACGAAGGTCGCGTCCAGTCATTTGAAGGAATGTTGTGTAGCCAGGAACGAGCTTGCGAGGTTGTGGCGGAACGACATGGGCGCAGGACGGCCTGGGCAACAATGGCTGTCGCGTTTGCGAGTCGGTTTTGGTGACTTGGATGTCCCAAAATCTTTCACGAGGTAGCGACTCGCTTGGATGAGGCGTAGTGGTAACATAACCCCAACCTTTGTAGAATGGTTCGGTGGATACATCAAAGAGGCTCCCACGCTGCTCGAAGCCATGTCCGTCCTGAATTCTACTCCCGAGTAAAGAATTCAAACAGGGGTGAACGATTATGGAAACACAAGAAGGCACAGCCATGAAACGCTCAACATTTTTAACCAAGCAGATGGTTAGGGTGTTCTTCATTTTTTAACCGGACAATTGTGTATAAAACTAAACTATTTTCAACCAGGCAGTCATGACTCAAAATCTAATACGGCATACCAAAATACTTTCCATTGTAGGTGATATTCTTAAGGTACAGGTACCTACGGGAGATGAGAGCACGGGCCCTGCTACGCGGCTTTATGACCTTGCCATAATCAAGGATAAGGGCGGTTTGAGTTCAATGGCTCAAGTTATTAGCATCAATAAAGACCAGGTTTCTTTGCAGACATTTTCAGGAACCAAAGGATTTTCTACCCACTCATCAGTACATTTTCTGGATCATCCGATGCAGGTAACCTATTCAAATAATATTTTGGGTCGGGTTTTCGGTGGTATGGGGGACCCGATGGATGGAGGCGCAACTTTATCAGGAGACCCGAAAGTCAATATTGGCGGGCCATCAGTAAATCCCATGAAGCGTGTTCTGGCTTCAAAAATGATTCGTACTGATGTTCCTATGATTGATGTGTTCAACTGTCTTGTGGAAAGTCAGAAGATTCCAATCTTTTCAGTTTCGGGTGAGCCTTTCAATGCCTTTCTTGCACGCATCGGAATTCAGGCTGATGCAGATATTGTGGTGTTCGGTGGTTTAGGCCTGATTTTTGATGACTATCATTTCTTTCGGACAGCCTTTGAAGATGCGGGTGTTTTTGCTCGAACTGTGATGTTCTGCAATCTTGCTGCAGACCCAGTAGTTGAACGTTTGCTGGTGCCGGACATGGCGCTGGCTGTGGCGGAGAAATTTGCTGTCGAAGAAGGCAAGCGAGTACTGGTCCTGATGACCGATATGACGGCCTATGCAGATGCCATGAAAGAAGTGGGCATTTCCATGGAACGGGTTCCTTCAAATCGTGGGTATATGGGCGATCTATATTCACAACTAGCCCGGCGTTATGAAAAGGCCTGTGATTATTCGGGCGCGGGTTCGGTCACTATTCTAACCGTAACCACTATGCCCGGAGGTGATGTCACCCATCCAGTGCCAGATAATACGGGTTATATCACTGAAGGTCAGTTTTACCTTCATGATGGTGTTATTGATCCTTTCGGCTCCTTGTCCCGCTTGAAACAACATGTGATTGGTTCTGAAACACGAGAAGATCATTCCCAGATCATGAATACAATGGTGCGATTTTATGCTGGTGCAAAAGATGCAGAGCAAAAGCAGGCAATGGCATTTGAGCTTTCGCCCTATGACCATAAACTGCTTAAATTTGGAGGTTTATTTCGTGATCGATTTATGGATATCGATATTACCCTGCCACTTGAAGATGCTCTGGATCTCGGCTGGAAAACCTTGGCAGAATGTTTTGATCCGCAGGAGTTGTTGATGAAACAGGCCTTGGTGGACAAATATTTTCCAAAACAGCAAACGTCGCAGCTGGGATAAATAATGTATTCCCCGCACCTGACGCATCAACTGAAAGGGTCCTAGCATGGCAAAGTTGCAGCTTAGCAAGTCAGCACTCAGTAAACAGCGGGCCGATCTGAAAACATATAAACAGTTTTTGCCATCACTGGACTTGAAGCGGCAGGAGCTTATGAGCCAGAGAGCAAAGGCAAAACAAGCACTGGCGATGACGCAAAGCAAGCTTGGTAAACTCAGCCGGACGATGGCCGAAGAGATTCCGATGCTATCCAATGATAAAGTGGATCTGAGCGAATTGGTCACAGTAAAAGATGTGGATCTCGAACATCAAAATATTATGGGGGCACATCTTCCGGTTTTGAAAACAGTGTTCGTTGAAATCAAACCATACTCTTTTCTTGCAAAGCCTCAATGGGTGGACGGTGTTGCTACAAAACTAAAGGATTTATTGACCCTGCAAATTCAGCTTCAGGTTGCTGAACAGCGGCTTGAGCTTCTCAATGCCGCGGTGATGACAATCACTCAGAGAGTCAATCTATTTGATAAAGTTCTGATACCAAAAGCTCAGAATAATATTAAGAAGATTAAAATTTATCTGTCAGATCTGGAGTGTGCAGCAGTTGTTAGTGCAAAACTGGCTAAAAGTAAACGTCTTCGGGAGAGTCAATTGTGAGCATTGCGGCGCTTAAAAAAGTGAGCATCTGTGGCTTGATTGCGGAAAAGCAACAGGTGCTGGATGGTTTACAGGAACTGGGTGCTTTGCATTTGGTTTCGTTAAGAGAGCCATTGGATGAACCAGAAAAACAAGTACCTGAACGTCCTGAACATACCTACAAAGCGCTTAAGTTTTTGGCTAGCTGTCCAAATAAACGCCGGCAGATCAAGCAAAAATCAAATTTTGATATAGCCGAAATGGTTGAGCAAACGCTTTTAGTTCAACAGAATATTCGTGACATAACGGATCAGCGAGACTTTCTGTTATCGAGAATAAAGGAAGTTAGCCCGTGGGGCGATTTTGAATTACCCGAAAAAGAGGATTTGGCTGACTATCTGCTCTGGTTTTATATCGTACCCGTTGGCCTTTTAGGTGAAATAGCAGAGCAAGATGATCAAGCCATAGAAATAGTATATAGAGATAATAGATTTGCTTACGTTGTGGTGGTCGCAAAAGACGAGCCTCGTGTAAATTCAATGCCTGTAAGGCGAACAAATATAGGCACGTTATCTCTGACTGAACTTAAAGCCAGTTTAGAGGAAACAGAACTTGAGCTGGAAGATTGCCATGCCGAACGTGAATCACTCACTCGCTGGATCTATTTGATCACCCAAAACCTTGCCAGTGCAGAGGATGAGGTGCAGAGAATTCATGCAGAACAACAAACCCTTGATACAGATGATGTATTTGCCATTCAAGGCTGGTTCCCTGAACAGGGAATTGATCAGCTATCTGAGTTTACTGAACAATATAATCTCGCGCTTTTAATAGAAGAGCCAAAGCGCGGTGATAACCCGCCTACCTTAATGGTCAATTCACAACAATTGTCAGCTGGAGAGGGGTTGGTGAAATTCTATCAAACGCCTTCCTATTGGGATTGGGATCCTTCTGTTCCTGTGTTTATGTTCTTTTCCCTGTTTTTTGCCATGATCCTGTCAGATGCTGGCTATGCTGCTTTTTTTGCAGTCCTGTTAGTTACAGCCTGGAATCGTATGGGGCAGTCTTCAACGGGGCGAGCCATGCGAAATCTTCTGACAACACTGATCTCGTTCTCTTTTATCTGGGGTGTGATGGTCGGGAGCTATTTTGGTGTGACACCAGCAGAAACATCCTTGCTTGGAAAGCTGAAAATTTTAGAGCTTAATGATTTCGACAGTATGATGCGTTTATCAGTTTGCATTGGCGTCTTACATTTATCGTATGCCAATGCGCACAAAGCATGGCGATTAAGAGAGGACGATTTGACCTGGCTGGCGCCTTTAGGCTGGATTGTTATTATGTGTGGTGGCTTGCTGGTTTGGTTTGACGGTTCATTTGAGCAGCCCTCAGACTGGTATTTACCTGTCGGAAAGGGGCTCATTGGACTGGGGTTTATTGCTGTATTCCTGTTTAGCAGTGCCCGAAAAATCAAAAAGCCTACAGACCTGGTAATGCGTGTACTCGACGGATTACAGGGAGTGAGCGGAATAACCAAAATGTTTGGCGATGTCTTGAGCTACCTGCGTTTATTTGCGTTGGGTCTTGCCGGCTCTTCTTTAGCCATAACATTTAATAACCTAGCGATGCAGGCTAAAGAAGTTGAAGGCCCGGGATTACTGTACTGTTTGCTTATCCTGCTGCTGGGCCATAGTTTAAATATATTATTAAGCCTGATGAGCGGTGTTGTACACGGTTTGCGGCTTAATGTAATTGAATTTTTTAACTGGGGGTTAACTGATGAAGGGCATCCCTACAACACTTTTTCAAAGAAGGAGATAAGTGAATGAATGAATTTATAATAGCATTGGGCTGGATGGGTATGTATGGGGCCATGGCACTGGGTGCGATTGGCAGTATTTTTGGTTGTGCTATTGCAGGCCAGGCGGCCATTGGTGCAATGCTTGAAGCCGAAGGGGGGTACGGCCGTTTTATCGGTGTGTCAGTGATGCCCTCATCTCAGGTTATTTACGGAATTGTGATTATGTTCACCCTGCAAAGAGAAGTGACAGCGGTTAATGGTGGTGCTTTATTTGGTATCGGCATCATGTCGGGTTTGGCGCTAATGTATAGTGGGATTCAACAGGGGAAAACCTGTGCTTCAGCAATTGGTGCAGCTAAGGCCAAGCCGGAAATTTTTGGTCTCTCTCTGGCGCCTGCGGCTATCGTAGAGGGTTTTGCAGTATTTGCCTTTGTTTTTGCATTGGTGATTGCGGGTGAAATTCCGGGCAGCTAGCTGTCATGGTCCAGGCAATAGCTATACAGAACTAGAGAGATCATTATTATGTCGGAAAAAGTAGAGAGCAAATCTTCCAGCCATACTTCTATGGGGGTCGAGTCACTTATCAATCGTTTGCGTGATGAGGGTGTCGGTGTCGGTCAGGCTGAATCAGAAAAAATCATCACTGAAGCCAGAAAAAAATCAGCTTTGCTTAAACAGCAGGCACGACAGGAAGCTGAAGAGATCATTTCTACTGCACGTAAAGAAGCAGATGCCTTGAAGGTAGCGGGTCATGATGCTTTGATGCTAGCAGGGAGAGACGCCCATCTTAAACTGAGAGAAGTGGTTATGAATCGGTTTAATGAAGAAGTCCAGAGGCTGGTAGGTAGTGTCATGGCTCCTGAACCTTTTATGGAAAAACTCATTCTACAGGTTGTAGGGCGTGTTCGTGACCAGACCGGGTTAGACAAAGAAGACAAGCTTCGCATCGAGCTACCTGAGGATCTTATCAATATAGATGACTTACGTAAAAATCCTGAGGAATTAAAAGAGGGTACGATGGCTCATTTTGTTTTGTCTATTATGGCAAGCCTGCTCAAAGAGGGCATCAGTTATCAACCTTCAGGGAATATCAATGCCGGCCTGAAAGTGTACCTGGACGAAGGCAGTGTAGAAGTTGATCTGAGTGACGAGGCCATCAGTGCCGTTTTGTTAGAGCATTTACAACCTCGGTTCAGAGCGCTGCTTGAGGGTGTCGTGAAATAAAATGAGTGATAAATACATCACTTTGACTGCAAGTTTTCCGCCACATCTGCCCAACTTGTTTGCGACCAAACAAACACCAATTTCCCAGATAAAGTTGGATGAAAGGCTGCAGATGCTGGAATCAAAAGATGCCAATGATCTTGCTGCTATCATAAAATTATTTCATTGGGATCAAATGCAGATTGATACGTCTGATGCTGAGATGATCAAGAGATGGATTCAGGTGAAGGCTCAAATTAAAAATGAATTCATAAAGGAGATTGTTCTCTGGCGATTGGAAGAACGTACTTTCATTGCCGCATTACGGCAGCGCCATTTGGGCAAGAATGCACCAGTAACCAATGAACAATGGGGTTATGGACGATGGCTGCAGCACATCAGATCGCACTGGAATGAACCTGCTTTCGGGCTGGGGCAACAGTTACCGTGGCTTATCGATGCTGAGCGCTTATTGAAAGAAGAAAATTATCTCGGCCTAGAGCGGTTATTGCTCGGACGGGTGTGGGATTATTATGGCCGTGTTGTCGGGATGCATTATTTCGATTTCGAAGCGGTTGTTGTTTATGTTCTTAGGTGGGATGTGATCGATCGCTGGTCTCACTACAATATAGGCAAATCAGAAAAACGTTTTAATGATATGGCGGAATCAGCGTTAGGCGAATACGCCAAAATGTTTTCTTAAATTATCAACCCCAGATAGTTTAGATAGTTCAAATACGAGGAAAATAGATGCAAGATATTACGTTCACAGCCAGAGTGTTAGCCGTTCAGGATGACCTTGTGACGATAGAAGGGATCATGACAGAAAATGGTCTATCTGCCTTAAAGAAGAATGAAGTAGTCTATATCTGCCCACCCCCTAAAGATAATAACCGCCAGGAGAAACTCAAAGCCGAAGTATTGCGAATCAATGGTAATACGGCTGATGCCCAGGTATTTGAAAATACATCGGGAGTGGCTGTTGGCGACCCGGTTGAACAATCTAACGAAATGTTGTCGGTGAGCCTAGGGCCGGGGTTGCTGGGGCAGGTATATGATGGTTTACAAAATCCTTTGGAAAGCTTGGCGTCTGAATATGGTTATTTTTTACCACGAGGTGTTGAGGCTCCGCCGCTTGACCGTAAGCAGAAATGGTCCTTTGTTCCCGTTGTAAGAACGGGCGATCGCTTGCAGGCCGGATCAGCCATCGGAACCGTTCAGGAGGGGCGTTATACTCATAAAATTATGGTGCCTTTTGATGAGCCGGGGGTAGTTGAAGTAACCTGGATCCAGGAAGGTAGTGTCACAATTGAAGATTCGGTTGCCAGGATACGTACAGAATCAGGTAAAGAGCGCCCCTTAACGCTAGTACAAAAATGGCCGGTACGACGCCCGATACCACAAGAAATGATCGACCGCCGCATCGTGGAACGGCTTTATCCTCATGAACCCATGATAACCACCATGCGTTTGATTGATACTTTTTTCCCTATCGCCCGTGGTGGCACGGCTTGTATACCCGGCCCGTTTGGCGCAGGGAAAACAGTTTTACAGAACCTGATTTCCAGATACTCCTCAGTTGATATCGTTATTATTGTCGCGTGTGGTGAACGTGCTGGTGAAGTTGTAGAAACTATTACTGAATTTCCACAAATGAAAGACGCTTCAACCGGTGGCGCGTTGATGGACCGCACCATTATTATTTGCAACACGTCATCAATGCCGGTTGCAGCCCGTGAAGCATCTATCAATACCGGCCTGACTTTGGGCGAATACTACCGGCAAATGGGCTTTAATGTACTGCTTATTGCAGATTCTACATCTCGCTGGGCCCAGGCTATGCGTGAAACCTCAGGCCGAATGGAAGAGATTCCTGGTGAGGAGGGGTTTCCTGCCTATCTTGATTCATCTATTCGGGGGATCTATGAACGTGCCGGTGTTATTCATACGAATAATAATGATACAGGTAGCCTGACGATGATTGGCACCGTCTCTCCGGCGGGAGGGAACTTCGAGGAGCCGGTGACTCAATCAACATTAGGTACCGTTAAAACCTTTTTAGGGCTTAGCGCTGAGCGTGCTTATAAGCGTTATTATCCGTCTGTTGACCCATTGATTTCCTGGTCTCGTTATCTTCAACAGCTTAAACCTTGGTATAACAAGGAAATTGATCCTGACTGGACTAAAAAAGTTCAGGAAATGATTGCTTTGCTTGAAAAAGGTGATTCGGTGCTGCAAATGATGCAAGTCACTGGTGAAGAAGGTGTAACGACGGAAGATTTTGCCACATACCAGAAAGCGCTATTTCTGGATATGGTTTATGTGCAACAAGATGCCTTCGATGATGTAGACGCTTCATGCTCACTTGACCGGCAGAAGTTTAGTTTCAACAAAGTCTATCAATTGGTTAATCAGGAGTATCACTTTACAGATAAACCTCAGATTCATGACTACTTCACGCGTTTAACCGGATTATATAAGAATTTCAATTATGCGGGCGAGAAATCACCAGAATACTCGGAACTATGTGATCAGATTGATCAATTAGCAGAGACGATGGGTGTAGCTCATGTATAAAACATAGATGCACAAATAAGAAGCATCAATTGTCGTTTAAGGACGGACGCGAGCGGAGCTGGAAAGTCATGAGGACGCTATGGGTGTTACTCACCGGCTCTCTTGACAAGCAGGAATTGATTGCAGGGGCTGTCTTTCTTTTCTGGTCGCCGCATTATGTGCATCACGCCAGACAATCTTTACCGGCGAAGAGGCTGAGCATAAACTTGGGCTGGAGAAAATATACTACAAAACAGTTTATAGTGGTGGACTTGTAAATAGTTAATCAGAGTTCTATTAGTCGGCGCTCTGGTAGGCACACGTCGTTGAATTATTGATTTTACAAAGGATATATCATGCTTGAAGATAGTCATTATTATTTCCAGAAAGCAGCTGATGTACTTAAGCTGTCAGAACGTCTCAGAGAAATTATCTGGACCCCCATTCGTACCGTTAAAGTCGATCTTGTGATTGATGATGACGATGGAGAATTACAGCATTATCAGGGGTTCCGCGTGCAACATAATAAAGCACGTGGACCAATGAAAGGCGGCTTGCGTTATCATCCTGCGATGGATGAAGATCATGCTGCCGCACTGGCAAATTTGATGACCTGGAAAACGGCCATTGTTGATGTTCCTTTTGGCGGAGCCAAAGGTGGTATTAACTGCGACCCGTCAGCAATGAGTGACAATGAGCTCAATAAGTTAACCAGACGTTTTGTTGAACAGATGAAAGAAATTATCGGCCCGACAATCGATATTCCTGCGCCTGATGTTAATACTAACGCCAAAGTTATGGGCTGGATTATGGATGAGTATTCTAAATATGAAGGGTTTTCACCCGGTGTAGTAACGGGTAAACCACTGGATCTGTTTGGATCGGAGGGTCGCGATGAAGCGACCGGCCGTGGCATTATGATTGTACTAGATGAAGCACTTAAAAGTCGTGGAAAATCGTGGAATGATATCCGGGTTGCAGTACAGGGTTTCGGTAATGTCGGTTCTAACGCAGCCCGTCTTATTGATGAACAGGGCGCTAATATTATTGCGGTAGCGGATCACCTTGGTGGTGTCAGCAATGATGATGGTCTTGATATTGATTCCCTGATCTCATGGGTGGCAGAACATCGAACCGTGAAAGGTTTTCCGGGTGGTGTCGCATTTGATAACACGGAAATTATTACATGGAATGCAGATGTGCTTATTCCTGCCGCACTGGAAAATGCGATCACCGAAAATAATGTGAGCGAGGTCAAGGCCGACATCATCATCGAAGGCGCAAATGGCCCGACTACACCTGCCGCACATGAAGCTCTGGTAAAACGTGGTGTATTAGTTGTGCCGGATATTTTGGCTAACGCTGGTGGTGTTACTGTGAGCTATTTTGAATGGGCGCAGAACATCCAGCAATTCCGTTGGAAAAAAGACCGTGTTGATGAAGAGCTTACGCACAGAATGCGCGAGGCTTACGCAGCAGTTCGTGATGTAGCGGAGAAAGAAAATATCGATATGCGTATTGCAGCATTTGTTCTGGGTATACGTCGTGTTGGTCGGGCAGCAACATCACGCATTCATGTGCCAGAAGAGGTTGATTTTTAAGCTCTCGCTTCCTGTTTTGGTATGAGCGGTTGTCTGCGACCTGAAGTATCCAAAATGGTGGTGTCGCTATTAACCCGGTGGGCAAATACATTCATGCTGCATAGCTAATTGCTGGGTGGTTAAAGTAACTTGCCCTCTTCCAATTAAGGGAGTTGCACTTCGGAGTTGAATTCACGTCTGTTAAATAAGAAGAGCTAAGTTTTTGGGTTTCGTTTGGCCGGAGTTTTCAGATTTTTGAGAAAATATAATCAGCAACATTTGCAGTTAATAAGGACGGAAGTGGCTCAGTCCCGATTCACGGTCACGGTTTTCTGGGTTTCCTCTGGTAACGTTATGAACGTTGCGATTATTTTTTGTAAACCGCATCCAATTAGCAGATATGACTCCCACTAAAGAAGCTAGCGGTGTTTCCGATGGGGTCGGCGTGATAGTGATCGAATCTGTTGCAAGGTTTTGTTGCGCTTTTTGGATTCATAAATCAATTGCGTCGTTGAAATATTTGGATCTCGTGGGAGACAAATAACAAAAACTCCACGTGAAGTTAAGGCTCGAATGTCGGTGTCATCAAACAATGAGTCCACTGAAATAACCAACACATGAGGTTTAATATTTATCGCATAAAACATGTTACTGACGAAATGACGCTTTGGAAAAATTGCATCGATAAAACCCAGTGCATCTAATTGAGCAGACCGTATTGCCCAGCGTTGAATTGGTCTATCAGGTCCTTTGCGTATTCGTACTCGCTTATCGCTATCCATTGCGACAATAAGCTTTTGCCCTTGTTTCGCGGCGATCGCTAAGTAGTTGATGTGCGCAAAATGGAGAATATCAAACACCCCTTGCGTTGCTACAATAATTTTATTGGATTTCCTCCAGTTTCGGCTCTTTTGCTTTGCCTTCCGAAAATCATTAAAAATCATATGGTTAAATGGGCTCTTTGGGAGTTATGCCTGTTTGAAATGTCGTAGCTAAGTAGATTTGTTTTGCATGTGGACAACGTTAAATATCCTAATGCACAGTGAGAAACAGTGCTTCCTTTCATTCTTGGTGCTTTTGTGAAGCAAAAGCACCGCATCTACGGCCATTTAGTTGACGGTCTCTTTTTGATGGAAGGAAGCTGTGAGCAGAATCTATGCATGTCGTTAATATGGTTTTGCCCATCACATTTCGGGCACTTTTCATATACGCTAGCCATTGTTGATGGAGTTTAGCCCATCAATGCACATGCTCATCCGGTGGTGGCAATATCTCATCCTCCTTCGCCAATGCGGCAAATTGCCCTGCTAGGAACGAAATATCATCCCATATGCCTGGCTGTTGCTCAGGAATCCAACGAGAGCGCAGGTAGCCGAAGCGGTCTACGGTAAAGCCAATATGCATCGGTAGGTCTTTATCATCTACATCACCGGTATGTTTAAAGGTGCGGCGGAACTGGGCGTAGGTGCGGGTGATGGGGCGTGTCTCTTCGGTGATAATCAGAAAAGGGTACTGCTCGATCACCGCTTCGGGCATTTCATCACCGCCTCTCATTGCGATAGCCATGACGATGGCATCATTGCCTGTGAGTTTGTCATGCTCTGCTTTTAGGGCGTCTAAACGGGCTTTCCCTTCTGGCCATGAGAAGAAGCTGAGAAGTACCGCTTTTTTTTCTCTGAGATCTTTCAGGTTGCCACTTTTTGAGGCGGTGGAGTAGTAAAAGTCAGGAGCGCCCAGAAAGGGGAGTTCGGGGGCGATATGGGGTTGTAATAACCGTCCGGTAAACCCTTCTGAAAAGGCGCGTAGGTAGTTAATCAGGTCCCATAGTTCATCTTCATCGAGTGTCGCGGCGAATGAGGGCATGGGTTTGCCTTCACCAAGACCGTGCGTCAGCCACCAGAACATATCGCCCACAGTATGAAGGGCAGTGTGGGGCTCACTGAGGTTGGCAGGTGGTTCGGAGAGTGATTCAGCGAGGGGGCCATCACCCCGTCCACCTTCACCATGACAGGCGATGCAATTCTCACGAAATAAATCTTCGCCATTGCTGATAGAGACGGCGATATAAGGAACCGTTGAGTTTTTGTAAGTGTCAGGGTAAGCCTCAACACCGAGCGGCGGGAGCCCAACACCTAAGCCGATGAGTGCTAATACTGTGCCGGCAATAATGGCTTGCTTGATGCTGCCACCTTTGCGAATAAGAAAAGTGGTTAAGGCGATGGCGGCGACAATCAGTGCGATGCCGATGTTTACCTGCATCCGTATATCGGAGCTTTCTTCCCACGTGGCTTCGATGGAGAAGCGAGTGGCGAAAGGCCAGATAATGACCTCTTCATGTGATGCGGGTGTGGTCTCTTTAAGTACGCTGGCAACAGCGAGTAACACGATGCCAGTGGTTGTCTCAAAGGCTACCCATTTTGAGATGGCGAAGTTGATTGCCGTGGAGGCCTGATTGCCAAACTGCGGCATGTAGCGGAAGCGAATAACGGCAGCCACTGAAAGCATCATTAAAAATAGGGCAATTTTGGTAATCAGGTAGTTGCCGTAAGGGGTTGAGAATAGCTCACCCCAACGATCGACTTGTAGGTAACCAATCACAATGCCACTTAGTAAGATCACGCCAACCATTATGGTTGCCATAATTGAGAAGCGTTTTAGCGTGCGGCCAATAACGGCAGCCTCGGGTTGTTCTGTTTGGTTGCGTGAGGAGCGGAGTAAAAAGAACAGCGCTGGTAGGCCGCCTAACCAAGTGCCGGCAGCAATAACATGCAGGCTGTTGCCGAGCAGGCCGGGCCACATCGGTTCAAGTGAGGCAGCATGGCTTTTAAATGATCCAGTTAGGAGCATTGACGCGGTGATGCTGACCATCAAGATTAAGAAGCGTTGGCGACCGATGCCTTGAATGAGTGGCCGGTGCAGCAGCAGTGTTAAAAAGATGAGAACAGCCAAGCTCTCCTGAATCATCCAGACCGTGCCAAAACGGGTTGAAAAGAGGACGATTTCTAGGACTTTTTGGTCAAATGCTGCATTGACATTCTCTTCTAGAAAGGCCGCCTGTAACGAAGGAAGGCCGAGTCCCGCGAGAATAAGAATGATGGAGAGGAAAAGGGCAGCTTTAATGCACTGGCGACGCCAGTTTTCGGTTGATTCTCCCCCACCTTTACCAGAAAGAAGGCAGACAGACATTGTCCCCAGGATAATTAAACCAGCGCAGGCATGCAGCCAGTTTACAGCATGGCTAATGTATTCCATTTAAGGTGTCTTTTTAGCAGGCTTTACTTTGAACTTGAATTTTGAATCAACTACATGGCCGTCAACCGACAGGACTTTATAAAAGACCGTGTATTTTCCCGGCTCGAGCCTAGGGAGGTTCAATAGCAGTAGCTTTTTATCTTCAGCATCTACAGTTGCTGCCTCTTCGGTAACTTTCTCACCTACTTTGTCTTTAATCACAATGGTTGAGTAGGCGGGTTCTAGTTGTTCACTAAACCAGATTTTAATCACTTCCGGTGGGCGAGTGACAATGGAACGGCGACCGGGGTCAGAGCGCTCATATTGAGCATGGGCCATTACGCCGGCAGAAGAAAAAAGAAAGAGGAGCGAGGCAAATAGCCGCGCCCATAGATGTCGATTAGTTGTATGGCGCATACGAAATAGACCTTTAATTTTAATGATAGCGGAACAGCCGGTTGTTGAGCTGTTCCGCTTGATAGCATTTCCGGAGGATACCCCTATGTTTGGTTTAGATAATTGCTCAAGGTCAATTTAGACCTATTTTGAGACGCAAAATCAAACTAAACCTACAGTTAATCAGAGACTACCTAAAGTAGAGTTCTATATCCCCTGAGTACAAGGAGCAGCGCTACCCTTAATGCTGGTGGGCAGAGTGGTCGTGAACAGCTGGTGCCGCTTGATCTGTAACAGATGGATCATCGGCAGCCACCTTTCTAGGTGCTAATGGAGTAAATTTTGAGCGCCATGCGGGTTCATCAGGGAATTTTACAGAAACCCAAACATGGGTTGTCTCATCAAGTTTAAAGTCTCCAGAGCCTTTTAGGAAGTTCTCTCCGGCAGGTGCTAGCTTGACTGTTGTTCTGCTTTTATCTGCATTGATGATGATTGCCGAGCCGTGTGAAATTTCAACATCAATCGGATTGCCACCATGATCGGTCAAATATACGGTGATTTCATCCTCGCCAGTTGTCACAATCTCGATATGATAAGGGCCTGTCATATGAGTCTGACCACCATGAAGAGACATTGACGGATGAGAATCGAGGTATTCATCTGAGTGCGCCATTGCAGAAAAGGGCGATGCAATAAGTAAGGCAGCTGCGAGAGAAACTATTTTCTTCATAAATTGAACTCCTAAATGGATAAATCTAAAAAGTACATTGGATAAGAAGGTAGAACCAGCAAGTATCCCTCTTTTTTAGGATAAATGCGCGATATGCCTTAAATTTTACCGCACGACACCCCAGCATCCGTTCGACCGGCTAAAAATAGGTTCGTTCACCTGGGTGGGTTAAGGCCTGCTCTTCCTGGCTTCTGGAGAAAGCACGAACCCCTTTTGAAAAGAGTTTCTCAAAAGTCGACTTTTTGCGCTCCCAAGAGACTTCAAAAACGGCGGCTTCCTGGTAGGCACGGCTGAGATAGTCATCGCTGGTGGTCAGTTCGTCAGCAAGATTGAGTTCAAGCGCCTGAATACCGTACCAGTGCTCTCCTGTAGCAACTTTATCAAGATCTAGTTGTTCACGGTTTTGCTTAATAAAATCTTTAAACAGTAGATGGGTTTCCTGGATTTCGGCTTGAAATTTTTCGCGTGCTTTTTCGTTGTTTTCACCAAACATGGTGAGTGTCCGCTTGTATTCGCCCGCGGTGTGCATTTCAAAATCAATGTCGTGATTTTTGAGTAGGCGATTAAAGTTTGGCAACTGACCAATCACACCGATAGAGCCGAGAATGGCAAATGGTGCAGCAATGATTTTATCGGCAACACAAGCCATCATGTAGCCACCACTGGCGGCAATTCGATCTACCGAGATTGTTAGAGGAATACCCCGATCACGAACACGTTGGAGTTGTGAGGCGGCAAGACCGTAGTCATGAACAATTCCACCGCCACTTTCGATTTTGACTAATATTTCATCATCTGTTGTAGCGATGAGCAAAATTGCAGTTACCTCCTCACGGAGCGATTCAACGGCACTGGCGCGGACATCACCCTTAAAATTGAGCACAAATAGCCGCTTTTTATCACACGACTCTTTTTTCGCTTCGGCTTTGTATTCTTTCTTAAACAGTTTTAATGCCTCTTTGAATGCCTTCTTGGGCAGCGCTGAGGCATTAAGGGTTAGCTCCATCTGCTGCAGCTTTTCATTGAGGCTTTTAACCTCAAGATGGTTCTCGTGATGTGACTTTGCCTTAATCAGAATCGAAGCAATGGCAAGTCCCAGCAAAGGAACCGCGATGATGGTGAGTGCCTTGAGTAGGAAAAGGCCGTATTCAGAGAGAAATTCCATAAATTTAGTTTTTGAATAGTTCGTTGAAAAAGGTAATTATAAAGCCACCGCAGCGGAGAGTTCACTTAACGTTACCGCAAAAGGCCGCCCAGTGTTAGCGCGACCTATGGAATAGCCAGAGAGTTTCCTTATATCCCATTTCTGATGACCAAAAACAGCTGGGTCAACGGGGTAGATGTGATAAAGCAGGTAATAGTCACAGCTTGGATCTCGGGGATAACCTTTGCCCCTCAAATCAGATTGACTAACAAGTTCTGGCGCTTTACTCGTTATTTGCCAAATGTCACCACTCTCAAACTGCCCCTTCCCTCGTAGTAATAGGTATTTTGCCCCGGCCTCTTTAACACCAAATAGCTTGAGTCCTTTTGAGTCGAGGCGGATATTATATAAGCCTTTATCTTTAATCCATGCCTCTTGATCGCTATTGTAAAAGCCGATTAAAACAGCGGACTCAGAGGGGGGTTGTGGGCGAATTTTAGTCGTTGATGTTAAGTACTCAGGCATAATTTCATGCACCTTCGTTACTTTTACTTTTTTATGAATCGCATATTGGTGATAGGTTAATTGTTCACGCTGAGAGGCTCTATTGCTAAAGTGCTCGGCCACTTCTCGAATAAAGTCCCCCACCGCCTCAATGCCCGAACTATTTTCAGAAGGGGAAACTGGAAAGGCGCCTAAACCAGGAATAACTTCATGGAAGCCACGGCGCTGATAATCTGCTGTGCCGGGGTAAAGCAGATAGGCACCCACGGTTCGGCGAATTGCATCTTTATAAGCATGCATTTTTAACAGATCAGCGCGTTTGTAATCACCTCTCTTCTGGTTGCTTTTTTCGGCATTCAAAATACTCATGCGCTCATGATCATTGAGCCCATCATCACTTGAGGTCAGATATTCCAGCCCTTCAACTTTATACTTGGCATCAAAATGAACGTGAACAATAAGCTCTTGCTCCTCGGCCTCTGTTTCGGAGAAGGCTTTAGGCCATAAAGAGAGGGTGTAATCAGGGCGCATTTGTTGTGTCCAGCTTCCCGATTTTGGGTAATCAGATGGGCTAAACGTGCGGTTATAGTTAAATTGAACCGTGAGCTCTCGTCCTTGGTAAATATAATCGCCTTTTATTGCTGTATGTTGCCCCGCAAGCAACTGTAGCCCAAGTCCGTCAGAGGTCTCTTTAATAAGTGCTTTGGTCTCTTTTGGCTCAATACTAAAAATAGTCTCGACTAGCCGCAGCAGCTTAAAAAACAGCCAATACTCATAGAGCGTGGCCACATCGCGCTTACCAATAGGGTAGGACTCATCTAAACCACTCCAAACCAGCTTTGCAGCCAACTCGTACATTAACCAAACGCGCAGAACCTCACGGTAGCCAGACTTTCGTTGCAGTACTGGGCTGTTGAGTGGCAATGAATGAGGTGGGTTTAGCTCTTGGAAAACAGGGTGGTTTAAGTATTCAGAAAAGCGTGCCTCAAGGGATTTTGCATCATAGTAAATTTGTGGCCGTTTTGAGGTGTCGGGTTGACCTCCTTCAATCTGTTGGCAGATAGCACCACAAAAGCGCTCAAACTCTTTTAGAACATGTTTTACAAAGCGATTTTCAGGTGTATCAACACTGTCCACCTTAATGGTGTTGGATAACCGAGAAGGAATAGAGCCAATGGTTGAGGCGAGTGGATGGCGTGAAGAAAGCTTGGTTCGGTTTGAGCGGGAGGCAATCTGCCGAATTTGTTGTGAGCCAATTCGGCGCGCACGGCGAATATCTATCTCATTAAGCTGCTCACTCCAAGCGGTTGCCGGCATAGAGGTGATGCGGTGAACAGCATTACGGAAGGTATCTGAAGCAACAATTGACTGAACAAAGGCAAATCGCTGGTACAAGCTGGCAGACTCGCCTTCATAATCAACAGAAAACTTTTGAGTAACAGCAGAAGAGTGCTGCATTAGCAACTCTGTACATTCAGTCGTAATATCCTCCAGCATTTTACGGTACTCACTGCGGTAATCCGCCTTAATAGAGCGAACCTCTACCGCAAGTTCAATGCTTTTTTCCTGCTCATGTTCAACTGTGAGTGCTAAGCGTCCCACATAAATATTGGGTGTAATTCGCCCATAGCGGCTATCTCTTCGTGAAACCTGAACAATGCCACCAAGAGGCTTAAGCCAGTAGCCTTTAGGAAGTTCGTATTCATACCCGCAACCCTCTAACAGTTGAATAGGCTCTTCACCCTCTTCAGTTGCAGACTCATCGGTTAATTTAAGCAGGCTGTTTTTCTTAATCTCACACTCTGAAAAAAGCGTCAGAACGCCCTCCTGATTTAGCGCAAGAGAAACCTTCTCTTTGCTATGAGGGTTTTGCACCGGTTAAGCCTCGGCAAAGCTGGTAAAGCCATCCGCAAGCACTCTTTGGTGCATTCGGTGCAGTTTTTCATAAGAGAGAAGATACTTAACGGAGTGTTTCGCTGCTCCCTCACTATTGAGTTGAAAAGGTTGTTGAGTTGAATCTTTTAGGCACAAGCTGCCGAGTGCCTGTAATACCTTCTCAATTTTATTCCGAGAACCATGCAATTTAGGCAGTAATTTTTGCATAATCGCTGCATCAACGACCTGATTAAGCTCCATTGTAGAATCAGAAAGCTCAGTGCATATAGCTACAAAACGGCTCATTTCAGAGGCGGTGCGATAACCAAATTCAGCACCAACACCCTGTAAATTATTGAAAAATGGCATCAGGGTTTCACCTAGCTTCTCGGCAATCTGTTCGTTGTTATTGGCAGCCGATACAAAACTTTCTGCCATTGAGGCGCCTTGCCCTCGAAGCCGCTCCATATCAATCGGCTTAGGGTTATCAAAATAGCCCAACATTTCACTCTCAGAGACCCTAAACTCAATCACATTGGCGCGATCAAGCACCTTGGGGCTAAACATATAGGTTGTTTCATCAATATTGACGGTACCAATTACAAAAAGATTCTTAGGCAATGAAAGTGTTGCAGGTACATCACACTCATTCCACTGCCCCCCCTCAGGGTGGAGTGTTATACGGCTGTCGCTAGACTCCATGGCCGATAAAAAATCAGCAAAATAACGCTCCACATGAGACATATTCATCTCATCTAGAATCAAAAAATAGGGCTTATCAGAATCATCTGCTGCGCGCAGAATAAGGTCAAGAACCCCCGAATCAGGCTTAATGTACCCCCCTTCATCAAGTGCATTAGGAAACCCCAATAAAGGCTCCCTATTAGTCCAATCTGCCCCCACCGCAACCATGCAATATTGTTGAGAAGATTCACAAATCCATAAGGAAAAAGCCTCGGCCAGCTTGGTCTTTCCCGAGCCAGAGAGGCCGGTTAGGATTACGAAGGGTTTGGTTTGAAGGGCAGCGGTGAAGCGAAGTGGTAGTTGGGGTGGGAAGATGAGTCCGCTTTCACTCATGCTATGACGTAGAGCCGATAAATTGAGGCGTTCTTTTTGAGTGGGCATTAAAGGTGGTTCTGCTGAGTTTATTGAAGGCCATATTTCAACAACCTCTTTATAAATTGAGACCATTTCCTTTAAGTCACGGGTTAGAGCCTCATTAGAAGGAAGAGCGTTGGCGGGGTAGAATTTTGCTGCAATATTTGATTTTTCGTATGACATGCCCAAATCAGTATTTGCGTGCAAATTTAAAGGTTTTGAACTCCAATTAACTAGACGCTCAACTTTACCAAGAATAAGCTTTGCTATCTGTTTCTCTCGTTTTTTTGCTTCGACTGCACCGAGTCTTTTTATTGGCCCTGTGGTTCCTTGGTTAAGTGATAAGTAAACACCGCTGCCATCAGAGCAAAATAGGTAAACTAGGTTTATACCTTCTTGAGTAGATGTCGTGACTTTTTTATCGAGTATTGCGAGCCACGCAATATTAGCCCAGTTCCCAGCGCCAGCACTGGCTTTGATTTTATAGGGATAATATTGGCTTGTGAGATCCCCAATAATATTTGTTAGCTCTGAACGGATGAATTTAGCCAATGGGTTGTCGCTGAATGGTTTTTTTGTTTCATTTGGCCATTCCTGTATAACTTTACTTAAGCCTGCTCGTAAATCCATCTGTTTCTCCAAGTTATTTTCCATCTCAACTCACTCATAATAGGTCAGTCAATCCAACAAAGGTTTCAAAATGTTCTGGGTTAATAAATTCTGTACTGCTGTGGGGGTAGGCTTTTAAAAAGGTGCTGGGGAAGCGGTTTTTTGCTTTGGGGTTCCACTTAATTTCCCATGCCTGGAGTGTGTCGTGGCTTTCTTCTAGGTAGTCTATTTCTTGCTGTTGCTGGGTTCGCCAGAAGTAGGCTTGGGTGGTGCGGTCTTGTTGGTAGGCGAGTTGTTTTCTGCGCTCACTGATGAGGAAGTTTTTCCATAGTGCGCCGGTGTCGGTTCGAGATTCAGTTGCGGTGTAGTTGCCTAAGATGGCATTGCGTATGCCATTGTCACAGAAGTAGATTTTTTTACTCTTTTTAAGCTCGTTTCTAACATTCTTGCTATAGGACGGTAGGCGGAAAATGATGAAGGCTTTTTCTAGAATATCGATGTATTTTTCGACGGTATGACTATTTGACCCCGTTAATCGCGCAAGCTCTTGATATGAGACTTCTGAGCCTATTTGTAGGGCGAGTGCTCTGAGCAGTTTATCAAGTAGTTGGGGCTTTTTTAGCCCTTCAAAGCTTAATATATCTTTGTACAGGTAGCTTTCTGCTAATAATTTGAGTGATTCTTGCGCATCATTAATATCTGTTTGCGTGGCAACTTCTGGATAATAGCCATAGACAAGTCGGTGTTTAAG
>QNFJ01000007.1 GCA_003646305.1 Gammaproteobacteria bacterium
GAAAACGCACCCAAACCAGGCAAGGATATTCAGGTTCTTGATTGGGGTCTGGTTGTATTAATGGCTTGATTAGAGATAAACAGGAGAGTGCAAACACAAGAAAGAGTTCTGGAAATTGGCTCTGCGCAACTTAGAACCTTAATTGTTGGTGAGTTGGTAGCAGATAAACCGTGCATTATTCTTTTGCATGGCGGACTAGATTGCCTGGAAACATGGAAGGGTTTTCCCGAAGAACTCTCTAAAGAGACCGACTTACCCGTTGTGGCCTATGAACGATTCGGTCATGGAGGTTCTGGACAATTAACCGAAATCAGGAGGCCTGATTATCGCCATGTAGAGGCTGAATCAGTGCTCCCGGCCATTCTGGAAAAGCTGGGCTTAAAAAAAGTGATATTGGTTGGGCATAGTGATGGTGCGGCAATATCTTTACTTGCGGCAGCTTTTTTGCCGAAAACAGTGCAGGGTGTTTGTGCGATGGCCCCTCCCTTGATTCCCAGCACAATTGTGCGAGAAGGAATTCGTGGGGCCGTTGAGCAGTTTGAAAATGGAAGGCTGGCAGAAAAACTCCGGCGTTTTCATGGTAAGGGAACGGAAGGGTTGTTTTATGGTTGGGCAAAAGCGTGGCTTTCAGAGGCTTTTGATGACTGGAGTTGTGAGGAAGAGCTGAGAAAAATAGAGTCGCCTGTCCACCTTGTGTTTGGAAAAGAGGATGAATATGGCTTTCATGAAAGCCTTGTTTTGCTGGTTGAAAACTTAAATACAGCTCTTGATATACAGGTTTTAAAAGGTATCGGCCATATGCCGCAGCATCATGCTAGAGGGGAAGTTATTGCATCGGTTAAGCGGCTTGCCCAGAGGGAGTTTTTATTAGAATCATAGAGAAAGAATTTTTATTAGGTATGCCTTGTGGCATTTAGTTTTTATTAGGAGAAAGTGAATTATGAATCTTGAATTAGAAAAGAAATCGGTCATCGTTACAGGTGGTGCTTCAAATATCGGTCGCGGTATCGTTCTCGCCTTTGCCCAGGAGGGTGCCAATATTACGCTGGCGGATATTGATGAAGAGCAAGCTGGACATGTTGCAGAATTGGCCCTTAAAAAGGGGGCGTCAGGTGTTCAGGTTATCAAAACAGATGTTACTAATCTTGAGCAGGTAAAAGCGATGGTCGCTGCTGCAGATAGCAAATTTGGTGGTGTCGATGTTCTGATTAATAATGTTGGTTGGGACGATTTGATGTTCTTCACTCAGACAACACCTGAATTGTGGCAAAAACTGATCGCCATTAACTTTGTCAGTAACCTCAACTGCACACATTCAGTCCTTGAAGTGATGCTTAAAAATAAGACTAAAGGTTCTATTGTCTCGCTAAGTTCTGATGCTAGCCGCCAGGGTGAAGCGCGTGAGGCGGTTTATGGTGCACTAAAAGCCGGCATCAACAGTTTGATGAAATCATTAGCAAAAGAAAATGGTCGTTTTGGTATCCGTTTTAATGCGGTTTGTCCCGGTGTGACCATTCCAGAAGAAGATGAAGAAGTGGGAGCAAACAGCATGTGGACCCAAAAAGATGCAATGTTCACAGAAGAGCAGTTTGAGGCGATTGCAAAAGCGTTACCGCTTAAAAAGGTTGGACGCCCCAATGATCTGGCCAGTGCGGTATTATTCATGGCTTCAAATGCATCAGCAGGTCATGTAACTGGCCAGGTACTCAGTGTGAGTGGTGGTTATAGTATGGTCGGTTAAATCGTTAAAGATTATCCGTGTACAAAAAAGCCGGTTGTGATTGGAACAACCGGCTTTTTTAAGATTAAATAACCTTTTATATTCTGAGAAATAAATTATGTTCCGTCTTGAAGAGTCCGAAATCATTTTGATTGTTGTGGCTTACCTAGTCCTGGCTAGTATTGTCTTTTTTAAAATTATCAGTTCAGCAAAACAGCTCACCGTACAGCCCACAGCAACTGAGCAAATACAGCGGCATATAAAATTTATAGTCTGGATTTCTGTTCTGATTGTTTTTGTATTTGTTTCGGGTGGTTTTCTGGCGCATCAGGACACCGCATGGCACCAAATCGCTCGATCAGGTAATGAACTAATGCTTGCGCGCGTGGCTATTTATGCCATTTTTTATCCAGCCTACCTGATTATTGGTGGTGGGGCGTGGTTATATGCGAGCAGCCGCCTTGGTGCAAAAGTATTCGATGGTAAATTTAAGTTTGCGCTTGTTTGTGCCACATTGGCCCCCTTTATGTTTTTGCCCAGTCAGGATCCTGATGTGATGACGCTCAGTAGTGAACTGCACAATGTTTTATTCAGAAGCAGCTATTGGGCGATGATGTTTATCTGGATCACCTCCACCGGTTATATCGTTGCTCGGCAGGGGCTTGCTATTATTGAGCAAATGAAGAGAGCGGGGAGCTAGTCGCGGGCACTTTGAAAACAGCGTAAATAACAAGGATAACCAGATGCAGAAATTCATAATAATGTTGGCAATTTTCATGCAGGCAACGGCATTAAATGCATCGGAGTTGTCATTATCCACTCGAAAACTCAACAATGTTGAGATTACTTACAACTATACGAGCGGCCGTTCGTATAATTTAAAATTTGCGGAATCTGGGGTGAGTTACCGTTATCTCACTGGTTCAAAACCAGAGAGGTGGTGGGGACCATTTCCTTATCAGGCTTTTGAGGTGGAGAATAATGTTTACTTCGTTTCATGGTTTGAAGACGGGTACGGAGATTACGTTACGTTGTATATTGATTTTAATAAGGACCTCCTCTATGGGAGTGCGATTTTATCGGCTAAAACAGTGCATTTTCACGGAGCCAAAATTACTAGTATTAAGTACAAATAAGCCTCTACGACTGTAATCAAAGTGGCAGGCTGGTTGTGCGACAGCTGAGATAAAAACCCTAGTTTCAACAGATTTTGTTGTTTCTATGGCAGCAAAAAAGTTTTTAAATATAACCGTGTGGGGGAGTGTGCCGCCCCGAACAACCCTCTTACTATAGATTTTCTGGAGTGGCCATGCCGTGTGGTGTTGCTTATAGAACATAATTTATTATAATGGCCTTAACGAACGTTAAGTAAGCAAAATGAAAACAGATAAAAAACAACACCGAGATACGTACAGGTACATATTAGAGCAAGCTGTTTTTTTGTTTGCGAAAAATGGATATAACGGCGTATCGATGCGTGATTTATCAAAAGCTGTAGGGGTTAGTGCGGCTGCGCTTTATCACCATTTTACGGATAAGGAGACACTTTATCTTGAGGTGATGAAACATGCTTTTAAGGACAAAGCTGCTGCCATTGTTGAAGCTTTAAATGCCAGTGGAAGCCCACAAAAACGGTTAGAGTCTTTTTTGGAAAGTCTGATTCATTTGATCGCTGCTGATCCCGACTTTAGAGCTTTGGTGCAGTGGGAATTACTCGATAATGATGATGCCAGATTAAAGATGGTGGCAGAGAGGGTGTTTTTGGAGCCCTTTAAGGGTATCAGCAAGCTTGCTGAAGAGTTAGCCCCTGAGGTAGATCCGCATATGCTGAGTATCTCCATCATTGGTTTGGTGATGTTTTATTTTGAATCAGCATCAATGCGACGCTTTCTTCCAGGTTGGCGACCTGAGCAAAGCGACCCGAAAAAGCTATCTCTGCATTTAACTCAGCTTTTAACTGGAAGTTTGGGTTTGAGAGTAGAAAACGTAACGAGTGATGAGTTGAGAATAGAATGATGAAAAGAATGAATCGACCCTTATTAAAGATCACAGTGATCTGCCTGTTGTCCTGACAAAAGTTGGGACGCTCCCAGTAAACTGCAGCACGACTGGTTCTGTCGTTTCAGACCTAGACCTGCGTGAGGTGATGAAATCTGTTATTGGCTGTGGTGTGGGCTCTAAAATTATCGTGCAATCCCATTGGGATGCGGCTCAAGACAAGCTCAAGAAGAGTGATTAAATTGATCGATATAAGCGAGTAAAAAACCAAATATGGGAAAAAAACTAAAACTAGGAGTGGCACTCGGAAGTGGTTCAGCACGCGGCTGGTCACATATTGGTGTCCTCAATGCATTGGCGGAACAGGGGATTCATCCCGATATAGTCTGCGGGACCTCTATCGGTGCATTAGTGGGAGCATCCTATGTTTCCAATAATCTGTCCAGGCTTGAGGATTGGGTTCGTGATTTAACGAAGTTTGATATTGCACGGTTCTTTGAGCTTAACCGCTCGTTTAATGGTTTTGTGAATCAGGAGCGGTTGCATGAGTTTTTAAATGAATATGTTGCGGATGATACGGTACTCATTGAGAAGGTCAGTAAACGATACGCGTCTATTTCAACTGAATTAGCGACAGGTAGAGAAGTCTGGCACTCAGAGGGCGCTGTTGTCGAAGCAGTTTGGGCCTCCATTTCATTGCCCGGACTGTTTCCTGCGATCAATAATGATAATCGCTGGCTTGTGGATGGTGGCTTAGTGAATCCCGTTCCGGTATCGGTTTGTAAGGCGCTAGGTGCCGACGTTGTGATTGCTGTTAATTTGAATGGAGATTTGGTTGGCAGGCATTTTGAGAACACAAAGCAGGTGGAGAAGCCCGATAATGGCTTCAGTCGCAAAGTGACGGATCTGGTGATGGAATATACCGGTTCTCTGTTGCCGGTCACTAAAAGTGGTGGGCAGCCTCCCAGTCTGTTTGATGCTATAGCGAGCTCTATTAACATCACCCAGGACAGGATTACCAGAAGCCGACTGGCAGGCGATCCGCCGGATATTTTGTTGGTGCCAAAACTGTCGAAGATTGGCCTGTTAGAGTTTTATCGAGCGGGAGAAGCGATTAAAGAGGGAGAAAAGTCTGTTCGAAGAGCACTCCCAGAAATCAAAGAGATTTTAGGTCATGATCTTACATAGAATAGTAAGTTCCTGTGCTATAAAAGTGGTTTCTACAAATTAGCCATTTAGGCTCTGGAATAGATTTAAGTCTAATTATCGTTTTTGATTAACAGGGAGAAATAAGATGAAAGAAGAGCAAGCAGCATCACAGAGTAATGAGCAACTTCAGGAGGATATTCAGGCAGCGGTAGAGACGGGTCAGGATATTAAAGAAACCGTACGGCAAATAACGATTAAGGCACTCACAAAAGGCGATCTGGATAGTCAATCGGTTAGAGAGGTTGCAGAGGCGGTGGTCAAAGGGGCTGGATTCGGTGCGGCAAGTCAGGGTGCGGCCACAAAAGAGGTTCTGGATAAAGCGGTATCAGGACTTGATGAGGCGCTGTCAAAGGCTGCCGAGGCCTCTAAACTTGCCATAAAAGAGGCCGTAGGACGAAGTAATGAGTTTTCTGAGAATGAGTTAAAGCGGACGTTGAATGATATTCAGAGCCTTGAAACGTTGTTTCTAGAGACATTGCGTGACAGCGCTAACGCAGGTAAAGAGAAAACTTCAGTTATATTGCACGAGCTCGCTGACCACGCGCAATACAGTGGAACGGCTGTCGGTGAGCAGCTAAAAGAGGGCTTGTCAGAACTGATGGCGGTGGCGGGTGATGCCGGTAAGGCCCAGCTTGAATCAAGTGTGGAAGCGGCAAAAACAACAGGCTCGATGCTAACCAAGCTAGCGGCAGGGGTGCTGGAAGGGTTTGCTGATAGTCTGGATCCATCAAGCGATGTTACGGATCAATCAAATCAGCCAAAACAGCAATCAAAGGATAAAGCCGACTGATGCTCTGGGAAACGCTGGCTGCTGCGCGTGACTTAGGGCGCTTGCATGAAATCGCCTCGGTTCTCATTCGCTTCGGTTTTGGCGATGTCGTGCGATTGCTGGGTATGGGTCAGGTATTAGAGCAAGTCGGTAAGGTGTTACATTGGACCGAAGCCGAAGAGTTAGCATATCTTGAACCACCCGAGCGGGTGCGACGTGCGCTTGAGGAGCTTGGCCCCACTTTCGTTAAACTGGGGCAAATTTTTGCAACCCGTGTTGACCTCTTTCCACCGGAGTATATTGCCGAATTTGAGAAGCTCCAGGATCATGCAGGGGCGCTCTCTTTCGAAGAACTACGCCCTCAGTTAGAAGAGGATCTTGGTGGCGCGGCTGAACTGTTTTTTTCTGAACTTGAGACTCAGCCTCTTGCCTCGGCATCTATAGCCCAAGTACATCGTGCAGAGCTTTCCGACGGCAGCAAGGTGATTCTAAAGATACGGCGCCCCGGGATTGGCAAGAAAATTGAAGCGGATTTGAGGTTGATGTCCAAATTGGCGCAGATTGCTGAAATCGAGATACCAAACCTTCAGCAGTTTCATCCCCGCGAAACGGTACGCCAATTTTCCCGCTCCCTAAGGCATGAACTTGATCTTGTCAGAGAGTGTCGAAATGCTGAGAGAATGGCGGCTAATTTCAGCGATGACCCCAATATATCGATCCCTAAAGTCTATTGGCAGCTGACCGGAGAACGGTTAAACGTTCAGGAATATATTGACGGCATACCCGGACGTGACCTGAAGGCTTTGGACGAAGTGGGGATGGATCGGAAGTTACTGGCCCAGCGGGGGGCCAATGCAGTACTCAAGATGATTATGGAGGATGGTTTTTTTCATGCAGACCCGCATCCAGGTAACCTGTTTTACCTGCCTGGAGAGAAGCTTGTTTTTATCGATTTTGGGATGATTGGTTATCTATCTGAGCAAAGACGTTACCAGTTGATGGACCTGTTAAATGGGATGGTCACGAAAAATACGGATGGTGTCGTCGAAGTGCTGTTGGATTGGTCAAACGCCACGGATATTGACAGTGAGGCATTAACCGTTGATATGGATACGTTTATAGATCAATACCACAGTTTATCGCTTAAACAGCTGAATATTCCTCAGCTACTGAGTGAGCTGATTGCATTGATGCGAGATCATAAACTGGCACTCCCTCAAGATCTCGCCTTGATGACAAAAGCACTACTCACTCTTGAAGGTCTCGGTAGGCAGCTTGATCCCTCTTTCGATATGTCGAGTGAGATTGGCCCTTTTTTAAGTAAAGCGATGTTATCAAGGTATGCCCCTAACTTGCTCGCGAAGCGAGGTTGGCAAGGTTTCACCGAAGTGGTTAGCCTCATTGCAGGGGTTCCTAAAGATTTAAAAAGTCTGGTCAGGGCGATTCGCAAAAATACATTCAAGGTTAATGTCGAAGTTGCTCATCTGGAACGGTTTGCGAATCGTATAGACCGTTCAGTGAGCCGTTTGACGATGGGAATGATTACCGCAGCACTGATTATCGGTTCATCCATAGTAATGACTGTGCAGGGTGGGCCGACCTTATTTGGCTTACCATTTTTTGGCCTTCTTGGTTTTCTAGGTGCAGTCGTGGGTGGGATTTGGTTGCTTATCTCCATTTGGCTTAGTGGCAAAGGGGGTGATTATTAATCGGTCGATTGAAAATAGTAATGCGGTGATTTATTTGTGCAGCTGACTTCAGATGAGATGGTCTCGCCGGGGAGAAAGCACCCCGGTGAGACTCCTTCGGTATTATGCGGTTACTGTGGTGAGTAACTGATAGGCATAAGAGAGCAGCAAAACAAGCTGTATAACCCAACAAGTTGCTCTCAGAAGAACAGCAGCTAGGCTAGTTGAGATCATGTGTACTGTCGATTGTGTAATGCGTGCGTAGAGAATATACATGGCCGTTGCGTCCATAATGGCCAACTGTTCTGTGAGGCCTGCAACGAGAACCAGTGCGGCAAAGCTTGGGAGCATTTCTAGGCAATTAAGGTGGGCCCGTGTTAGCCGTTGCCCAAACCCCTGAACATCCTTTCCATCTGGCGAGAAGTCATTTAACGCAATTTTATCTTTACTTAAAAAGGCGTAATAGCCGCGCATATTGAGTAGCGTAAAAGTGAGTAACAGGGTCCAGCCAGCAAAGCCAGCGAGTGCAAATAATGTTGGGTTCATCTTTTTCTCCGGTTAGGTAAGGTTTAGTGGGTTTATTATTTCAAGGGTTTTTTATTTTTTGCCCGTGTAATATTCCGGGTGGTAGCGTAAAACTTGTGGGCCGTCACTATCCCAAGCGTGGCATCCATTAAGGTAGAATGGTCTCGATTGTTCAGCGTCGCATTTTCCTTTGGTGATGCCCGCCATACTTTGATAAATAGTGGTTGTGGCGGGTGCTACGAGATCAGCAAGATGTGTGCAGCCTTGCATGCCAGCAACCAGTTCTTTTACGCGTCGAGTCCAGCCTGGGGCAATTTTCTCCCCAATGAGTTTTTTGAAAAGAGGTGTAATCTCGCCACAGCTGTTATAAGGGGAATGATCGGTCACGGCGATGCAATCGTGAACGAGTAAATCTGTATCAACCGTTAAGCGAATCCACATTTCATGAATCGGTTCTCCGGGCTTAATCTCGCCTCGGTGGTGGTTATCAACAGGATAAGTTTTAATGTCTGAAATATGAGCATCAACATCCCATAAGCCATCTTCGCGCTGATAGCCTTTGCAGGTAATTTGTCGTGTATGAAGTTCATTTCTCGGGCAGTCAGAAGCAGGTAATGGCATAAGCGCTCTTTGTTAAGGTTGGATAGGATTTAAAATGGTTTTTTAATTATCCACTGATTACTTCATGACTGAAATCATGATTTTCAGCGCCTTGCTGCTCAAGCATTAAACAGAACTTAGGGTAAGTTTCTTTAATCGAGTGAATAATGCGTTCAAAGGGTAGATCTTCAAAGAAGCCATGGTCGGTTAGATACTCCATGTGTTTTTCATTTTGGTTGTTAAAGGGGTGCATTATCGAATCATTAACCCCATCAAATTCCAGTGGTTTAACACCAAAGCGTTCACACATCTCTATATTAAAAGCGGGGGTTGCTTTAACCCAGCGACCCTCAAGATAGAGCAGGGTATTGCCGTGCCAGATAAAAATATCCGTTCCCATTAAATCCAGCAGTTTCTGGGTGCTTAAATGATTGCGGACATCAGAAAAACCGAGTTGAGAGGGAATCCCAACAGCTCGGGCTGATGCAGCGAGTAATACTGCTTTGGGGATGCAAAAACTGGCTCCTTCAAGCAGCGTATTACTCGCTGTATAGTTTTCTTCTGTAAGGAAAAACTTATACGGATCATAGCGTATTCCGTCACGGACAGCATAATAGAGCCGAATGGCTTTCTCGGTGTCGCCAGTTGCGTCCGCTATTGCTTGGTGAGCAAAATCCTGCACCAATTTGGAGTCACTATTAATGAATTTTGTCGGTTTTAAATAGGCTTTCATCTGTATTGGATTCTTCGTTAGTTAATATAAGTAAGGATTATTATTTTAGGAGTTCCCCAGCAATAATCAGTTTCCTCACTTCATTGGTTCCAGCACCAATTTCAAGAATTTTACCGGTGCGGTATAGGCGGTTAATTTCAGATTCCCACATAAAGCCCATGCCACCATGGATCTGCACACCCTGGTCAAGAATACGCATACAAGCACGCCCAGCATGGAGCGCGGCAGCGGCTGAACGCATATGAATCTCACCACGGCCACCACCACCCTGCTCAAGATCTTTAATCTCTTTGAGCAGTTGATAGGTTAAGCAGCGCATTAATTCCAGATCGGTATACATATCAGCAAGCATGGATTGAACCATTTGGAAGGTTGCAATCGGCTTTTTAAATTGCTGCCGTGTTTTTGCATACTCGATGCTGATTTCCAGTGCCCGCTGTGAGATACCGACGGCGTGCGAACAAAGCACAACACGCTCAATATCCAGACCGCTCATAACGATTTCTACACCATCGTTTTCTTTGCCGACAAGGTTTTCAGCGGGTACTTTGCAGTTATCAAAGACTAATTCACCTGTTTCACTCCCACGCCAGCCCATTTTGACCAGTTTTTGCGCGACCGAAAAGCCGGGAAAATCTTTTTCAATAATGAATGCAGAGATGCCGTGTGCCCCTTTTTCCGGAGCTGTTTTTGCGTATACCAGTAATATGTCTGCAACAGGACCGTTTGTAATAAACATTTTACGGCCATTCAAAATATAATGGTCGCCTTCTCGTTTGGCCGTTGTTGCCATGCTACCCAGGGCATCAGAGCCTGCACCCGGTTCTGTTAAGCCTAATGCGCCAATGGCAGAGCCATCACAGAGGCGTGGCAGGTATTTCTTTTTTAAGTCTTTATTGGCGTTGCGAAGGATATTGTTCACACAGAGATTATCACTGGCGAGATAGTTACCAGCCATTGTATGGTTCCAGATGCTCATCGCCTCACAGGCAAAAGCCTGAGCAAATAGATCCATACCGGGGCCACCGTATTCTTCAGGTACGGTTAAACCTAGTAGGCCAACATCGGCCATTTTTCGATAAGCTTCTTCAGGAAACCAGTCATCGTTATCCATTTTCTGAGAGAGTTGGTAGAGCTCATCACGTGAATAGCGGTATACCATGTCGTAGACCTGTTGGTCTTGTTCTCTGAAACCATATTTTTGTAGATCAATCATTGATTTACTCTCCTTCTGTCACTATTAGAATCTAAAAATACCGAAATTAGGCTCTTCGATGGGTTTGTTGAGTGAGGCACTAATCGCAATGGCTAAACTATTTCGAGTGTCTACCGGGTCAAGAATACCGTCATCCCAAATTTCTGAGGTCGAATGGTAGGCATCACTTTCATTTTCATACTCTGCGAGTACCGGCTCGCGTATCGCGGCGATCTCTTCTTCAGAAAGGGTAATGCCCTCTTTTTTGAGTTGGCTTAGCTTAATATCGACCAATACATCCGCTGCTTGCTCTCCGCCCATTACAGAAATTTTTGTGTTGGGCCAGCTGAATAGCAACCTTGAGTCATACGCTCTACCGCACATGCCGTAGTTGCCGGCACCGAAAGAGCCGCCGACCATCACGGTGAATTTAGGGACCACACTACAGGCTTGTGACATGATCATTTTTGCGCCATCTTTGGTGATGCCATTTTGTTCGTACTCACGGCCGACCATGAAGCCGGTAATGTTTTGTAGAAAGACCAAAGGGGTTTTATTTTGATTGCACAGTTGCATAAAGTGCGCACCCTTTAGTGAACTGTCATTAAACAACACGCCATTATTTCCGAGGATGCCCACTTTGTACCCCCAGATATGGGCAAAGCCGCAAATTAATGTTGAGCCGTATGCGGGCTGATATTCGCTGAAGCGACTACCGTCAACGATACGGGCAATGAGCTCTCGGACATCGTATTGAATTTTATTGTCTTTGGGGACGATGCCGTACAATTCATTCGAGTCGTAGTAGGGTGCTTCAACCGCCTGCTGTTCTATTTTCTCTTTTTCTTTGCGTGAGAACTGCGCGACAATTTCACGCGCTTTGGCAATCGCTTCCTGTTCGCTGGAGGCTGGATAATCTGCCGTCCCACTAACCTGTGTGTGCAGATCACAGCCGCCTAATTCATCCGCTGTAATGATTTCACCTGTTGCGGCCTTAACCAGAGGCGGCCCGCCTAAAAAGACCGCGCCGGTACCTCTAACAATGACCGAATATTCACTTAATGCCGGAATATAAGCACCACCCGCGGTGCAATGTCCCAGGACAACAGAGAGTTGCGGAACCCCCATCTTGCTCAATTGGCACATGTTCCTGAATACTCTGCCACCGTGGTATCGATCAGCAAAAAACTGTGATTGCAGGGGCAGAAAGCCACCCGCGCTATCACAAAGGTGAATAACCGGCAGCTGGTTCTCAATCGCAATATCCAGCATCCGCACCAGCTTCTTCATTGACAGGGGATACCAGGCACCGCCTTTTACGCTGGCATCATCGGCATGAATCATCACTTCTCGTCCATTAACGATACCAATACCAGTGATCATACTGGCAGAAGGACTCTTGCCATCGTAGGAACGGTTGGCGGCAAGTGTTGAAAGCTCAAGAAAGGGGGTGCCTGGGTCAAGCAGTAGCTCTATGCGGTCACGCACAAACAGTTTGTCTTGTCGCTTGAGTCGGTCAATGTCGCGCTGTGGTCTGTCAAAGCGCGCTTGTTGCATTTTTTCTTTGAGCTCATCGCGAAGCTTTAAATTGTAGAGGCTGTTTTCTTTGAAGCTTTCGGCGTTGGTGTTGATATGGCTAATAATACGTTGCATGTTGTCTGGCCTCTTTATTCTTCGAGCTGGATTAATTCGGCCTGCCGATCAAAGCTGTCGCCGACACCAAAATTGATTTTGCAAACAACACCATCTCGCCAAGCGGCAATGGTTGTTTCCATCTTCATACTTTCAATGACGATCAACGATTCTCCCGATTTGACCGTTTGTCCAGTAGTCACATTAACCGAGACAACCGTACCGGGCATCGGTGCATTGGCAACGACTTTGTCCGCGTCGGATAGCCCACCTGAGGCAGATTGCGCCTCATCTTCACACTCAATTTGGTAGTTGTTGCCATTGAGATGGATGAAAAATTGATCTCCCTTTTGAATGGCGAAAAGAGAGGCAGAGCAGCCATCTACAGTGACTCGGTATTCGTCATCACCTAACGCTTTTATGGTGATGGTTGATTCTTCTCCGTTATGAATTAGCAGCTGGCTCGCTGCGCGTCGCAGTAGCTCGACTTCTATGCTTTGATCGGCAAGGTTATAAAATGAACGCATTAGTTCCTCCAGCTGCCGATTGAGGCATAAGGTTCAGGGATTTCGGCGCCGCCTGATTGTTGTTGTGGATCCATGGAAGCTGCGGCTGCCAGTAGCAACTTGAGTGTCTCTTCATCGATTTCATTAGGCTCTAGTTGAGCTGAAAACTCTTCAAGAAAATGGGTGTGCAGGTCACCTTCAATAAAGGCGTCAAGTTCAAGGATGCGCTGTAAGAAGTTGATATTCGTTGTTAAACCCATTAATACAGTTTCGCGAAGTGCACGAAGGGCGCGCCTTCTTGCCTGATCACGATTGCTGCCATGAGTAATGAGTTTTCCAAGCATGGGATCAAAGGCACTGCCGACTTTCTGGCCTTCTCGTAATCCTGTATCAAAGCGAATTCCAGCACCTTGTGCGGCTCTGAGTTTGAGTATAGGGCCGAGTGAGGGCATAAAGTTTTGGTCAGGATCTTCTGCATTGATCCGGCATTCAATGGCGTGGCCATTGATTTGAATTTCTGCCTGAGTTTTGGCGAGCGCCTCACCATTGGCAACACGAATCTGTTCTGCCACTAAATCTATTCCGGTAATGAATTCGGTGACAGGATGTTCGACCTGCAAGCGGGTGTTCATTTCCAGAAAATAAAAGCTGCCATCCTGAGCCAGAATAAATTCAACGGTTCCGGCATTGCTGTAACCGGCTTTCTGCGCCATTTGTACAGCAGTCTGGCAGATCTCACTTCGTTGCGTGTCACTTAATGTAGGGGAGGGAGCCTCTTCAATCACTTTCTGGAAGCGTCTCTGAATGGAGCATTCCCGCTCCCAAAGGTGTAGACAATTCCCCTGTTGATCGGCAAGAATCTGTACTTCAATATGACGCGGGCGCTCGATATAGCGCTCACAAAAAAGGCGACCATCGCCAAAATAACGTTGCCCCTCGCTACGTGCCTGTTCAATTTGTGAGTCGAGTTCGGCGGGATCACGGACAATACGCATTCCCTTACCACCACCTCCCGCAGCTGCTTTGATCAGTAGTGGTACACCAATCTTTCGTGCCCGTTCGGCAAAACTGGCTGGGTCATCTTCTTCTACCACAGAAGGGACGATGGGAAACTGATGTTTAATCATAAAACTGCGGGCTGAAATCTTATCGCCCATTAACTTTATAATCTTGGCAGTAGGGCCAATAAAGATAATCTCCTCCTCTTCAAGCTGGCTAACGAAAGCACTATTTTCCGAGAGAAAACCGTATCCGGGGTGAACTGCGTTGGCACCACTTTTATGGCAGGCATTGATAATATTCTGCGGGTCTATGTAGGCTGCTACCGGTGTCTCTCCAAAGATCTCAATAGACTCATCCGCCTCACGTGCCCCTTGTGAGAAACTATCTTCTGCGTGATAAATCAGAACGCTTGGGATATTCATCTCTTTCAGGGTGCGGATGATGCGTACAGCAATCTCTCCCCGGTTGGCAATTAGAACCTTTTTAATTTGAGCCATATTCTATTTCCCTGCTGGTAATTGTTCAGGTAGATTTTCTTTAACCCATGCAGCAGGCAGTGGCAGCTGCATATCGAGCAATATTTGGCCGTATGCCTTGGCTTGTGGGTCAATTCTTAAGGAGGCAATACCACCGCCACCTAGTGCGTTGTAGAGCATAAAGTTAAAGGCATTAACGCCGGGGAGTGCAAAACGTTTAACGTTACCCTCAACGAAATGTTCAAACCAATCAGCAACCACTTCCTCAGTCAGATAGCGTTCGATAATGGGTTGAAAGTTGGCTTTTCGGGCAATGATGCCAATATTGGCATGGTTGCCTTTATCACCACTGCGAGCCCAGGCTAGTGCGCCTAAAGGCACAGCAATATCATCATCTGCCGGGGTAGGGGCAGTAATCTGTTGGGGCGTGGCGGCTGTTATTTTTAGCGGCTCGCCAATGGGAATCTCGATTGTCTTTTCGACATCACCACAAATCATGGTAATGGGGACGGCTGATTTACTGATTAGAAAAGAAAATAGCCGGATCACAGGCACGACATTGGGTCTGCCAGCAAAGAAGCCGGTCATTCCGGGTGTCATACTCGTTGCAGCGGGTGCGATTTCTCGTGCAAAAAGCTGGATCGCCTCTTTTTGAGGGTGGCGAACCGCTGTTTTAAGCATCACTTCACGGGCGATAAAATCTCGCGCGTGTTTGCCGTACATGGATTCTGCCCCAATCACTTCAATGCTGGTTTCGCTGTAATCCTGCAAACCTCGTTTCTCAAACAGGCGGCGTGTCCGTCGTAAAATCGCCTCACCAGCAGTTTGTGCTTTTTTACCGGCATTTCCGCCAGCGTAGGTAACGGTACTGGTAGCGCGATAACCATCTTGCCATGTGGCACTGACCTTATAGTCCTGAGTGGGCGCTGAGCCTGTTGCGCCTGTTACTTTAACAAGATCCTTGCCAGACTCTTCCAAATTAACCTGACTAAAATCACAAACAACATCGGGCAATAGATAATGGCAAGGGTCGTTGATTTCATAAATCATCTGCTCGGCTACAGTTCCATAGCTCACTAGGCCGCCGGTTCCCTCAGGTTTGGTGACAAAGAAGTGGCCATCTGGATGGCATTCAACAATAGGGAAGCCCATCTCGTCAAATTCACCGATCTCTTCCCAATCGGTAAAAATACCACCGTTAACCTGAGCGCCACATTCGATCAAATGGCCAGCTAAACTGCCAAGAGCCAGTTGATCGTAGTCTGTGGTGGCCCAGCCGAATTCGTGCATTAATGGCGCCAGCGTACAGGCACTATCGACACAGCGTCCGGTAATAACGACTTGTGCACCCTCTTCGAGGGCAGCGACAATGGGAAGCGCTCCTAGGTAGGCATTAACACTCATAAACTTATCGGGTAGCGGTGCGCCCGTTTCCATTTCTCGCCTGTCTTGTTGGCGAAATTCATCCACTTTATCGAGCAGATCATCACCAGTCACAACGGCTATTTTTAGATCAATACCTGCTGTTTTCGCGATCTCCTCTAGCGCCGCTTTACAAGCCAATGGATTAACGCCACCGGCATTGCTGATTACCTTAATATCCTGGTCAACAATCTGTTGCAGCAGCTTTTTCATCACCGGATTGATAAAGTCGGTGGCATAACCTGCTTTATCTGATTTTGCCCGCATTCTGGCGAGGATGGACATGGTAATTTCGGCTAGATAATCAAAAACCAGGTAATCCAGATTTCCTTTTTCGATGAGCTGTCTTGGCCCTTCTTCGGTGTCACCCCAAAAACCGGCGGCACCACCAATACGAATGGTTTGTTTTTTATTTGGCATATCAACCTCCATTTATTTTGTATACTTTATTGTTCGCTGTATAAATCGGCATATTGATCCCGAAGTGCCGTTTTCAGGAATTTCCCGGTTGCTGTGGTGGGGAGTTCAGTCACAAATACAACCCGCTTGGGGACTTCATAACCACCCAGCTCTGATTTGCATAGCTGGATAATTTCTGCTTCTGTTGCGACCTGGCCAGCTTTTAAGATTACGAATGCCGTAACCGCCTCTGTCCAGTAAGCGTGAGGTAAGCCAATAACTGTGCCGCCCGCGACCGCAGGATGCGCCATCACGACCCGCTCAACCTTGACCGAGGGGACATTTTCGCCGCCCGTTTTAATCATGTCTTTTTTACGGTCAACAAACATCAACAGATGATCTTCATCAAAGTATCCAAGATCACCTGAATGGTGCCAGTCGTATTTTGAGGCCTCTGCCGTTGCTTCAGGATTTTTGTAATAGCCATTCATCACAGAAGGGGCACGCCAGACGATCTCACCTATTTCTCCGTCGGGGAGGATGTTTCCATCATCATCCATCACGGCCTGGTCGGTTGTCAGGATCGCTTCACCCCAGTAATTGCCTTTCTTTTCAGGCCATTCATCACGAAAGACGGTCGCTAAAGGGGTCATTTCTGTTTGCCCTGAGGCGAGTGTAAATGAGCAATTAAAGCGGGCTTTAAGGCGTAACAAACTGGGTTGATCCATGGGTGCCATGCCGTACATGCCAACCTGTACCGAGCTAAGATCAAAGTTATCAATTTCTGGAACATCGAGAAGCGTCTTCCACATGAGTGGCAGCAAAAAGACAAACTGTATCTGTTCCGTTTCAATCGTTTGTAGAAAAGCTTTCGGATTAAATTCTCTAAAAACGACGACTTTCCCGCCGGCGTGCAGCAATGTCGTGCCGACAAGGTGTTGTGCACAATGAAACATTGGCATTGCGGATGAGCCAGCCATTTTAGGTTTGATGCCCAGCTCGATGGCTGCAGCTAACGTGTTGATGAAAAGGGCGAGATGAGAGGTTTCCACCCCTTTTGGTTTTGAGGTGGTGCCGCTGGTGTAAAGAATTTGCAAGGGGTCGCGGTCGCGAATGATAACGTCGACAATCTCCTCATCCGAGGCGTTGTCTAACAGGGTTTGAAAATCAAGATAATGATCTGCGATCGAACAACCGGTTACGGCGAGGTTAATCCAGTGATCTGTTGAGGTTAGTTCAGACTTGATTGCATCAAATTTCTCAGAAAGAGAGTCTTCAACAAAGAGTGCTTTGGCTTCGCAATGATTAAGGGTATAGATAAGATCATCTTTTCCCTGAAGATGATTGAGAGGGACAACAACAAAACCACCCTTCATGCAGCCGTATATTGCCAGTGCAAATTCAATAGAATTGGGGCCAGCTAGTGCAACGCGTTCACCCGGTTTAACGCCAAGCGAACGGAGTAGATGGGCGACCTGGTTTAGTGCCTGATTGAGCTGAAGATGCGTAAAGCAAAGTCTTTGTTCATTGCGATATTCAACGAGGGCATCCAAATTAGGAACGGTAGAAGCCTTGCGTCTAAAAATATCGCCCATTGCAACGCGATCGATCAGGTTTTTTTCGATTGTAGCCATCATCTTTCTCCTCAAATGATTAACGCCTCCCCTTGAGTATTATTTTGTTTGCAGGGGAGGCGGATTGACGTTGTTGGTCTACTGCACCAGTGATCTGCCGATGATCAGTTTCATAATTTCATTGGTGCCTGCATAAATTTTCTGGACACGCGCATCAGCCCAGGCACGAGCAACGGGGTACTCCCACATATAGCCATAACCGCCATGTAGCTGGAGGCATTCATCCATTACTTTGCACTGCAAGTCGGTACAGAGGAGTTTGGCTTTAGATGCTGTTATCGCATCTAATTTGCCCTCGATATGCAACTCCAGACAACGATCCAGAAAAACTCTAGCTGCGGTCAGTTCGGTAGAGAGTTCGGCTAATTTAAATTGGGTGTTTTGTAATGTAGCAATAGGTTTTCCGAAGGCTTTCCGCTCTTTGGTATAAGCAATGGTTTGCTCAAGGATTGATTCAGCTGCAGCGGTACCGGTGATTGAAACAGAGAGACGTTCCTGAGGTAAATCCTGCATAAGATAAATAAAGCCCTTATTCTCTTCACCAAGTATATTGGCTTGTGGAACACGCACGTTTTCAAAGAAAAGTTCTGATGTATCCTGTGCTTTCAAACCGACTTTTTTAAGGTTTTTACCTTTGCTAAAACCGGGTGTTCCGGTTTCAACAAGAATCAGGCTGGTTCCTTTGGCGCCCTGAGAAGGGTCTGTTTTTGCAACGACAATCGTTAAGTCGGCCAACTGACCATTGGTAATAAACGTTTTTGAACCGTTCAGAATATAATCGTCACCGTCTTTAACAGCGGTCGTTTTGACTCCTTGAAGATCTGAGCCTGTTCCCGGCTCAGTCATGGCAATCGCCGCGATCATTTCGCCGCTGACAAGCTTTGGTAAATACTTCTTTTTCTGTGTCTCGCTGCCGTAATGAATGATGTAAGGTACGGCGATGTCCGAGTGAAGGCCCAGTCCAAGTCCAAAACCGGAGACACCGAGACGAGCTGTTTCTTCATTAACGATGGCATTGTAGCGGAAATCTACGCCGACACCGCCAAACTCTTCGGGGACGGTGGGGCTAATCATGCCCAGTTCTCCCGCTTTTAACCAGACAGCGCGATCTACCTGCCCATCTTCTTCCCATTGTTCGTGATATGGCACCACTTCATCTTCAAGAAATTTACGGATACTATCGCGGAACATCTCGTGTTCCTGTTCATAGACTGTTCTTGGGATCATGATTGAATTTTTGCAATTAAGTTAAAAGAGGTGATAGCATAGCCGTATTATCAAAACCAAGCAAGCGCTTGGTATAAAACGGGGATACCAACAATGAGTAACACTGCAGAAGAACTTAAACTTTGTCAGGAAGAAAGTGAAGCAGAACGTATTTATAAGGCACAACACCGTGCTTATAAGGAGAACCCGTACCCGTCTTATGAAGAGCGAAAAGCTAATTTAATTAAGCTTGAGAAGATAATGGTGGATAACCAGGCAGCTATTGCTGAAGCAATTAGCAAAGACTACGGAAACAGGGCGCAGCAGGAGACAGAGCTGATAGAGCTATTCCTTTCTATCGATGGTGTTCGGTATGCTCGAAAGAAGTTGAAAAAATGGATGAAACCACAGCGCCGTTCCGTTTCAATCTGGTTTGCTGGAGCACAAAATAGAGTTTTGGCGCAACCAAAGGGAATTGTCGGCCTAATTGCCCCCTGGAACTACCCGCTCTTTTTGGTGATGAGTCCATTGGCAAGCATTCTGGCATCGGGTAACCGCTGCATGATAAAGATGGCCGCCAATTCAAAAAACCTTTGCGAGCTGTTATCCGTTTTATTTAAAGAGGCCTTCCCCGAAGAGATGGTCGCGATTCTTCCCGGTGTTAAAGCCAGCAATTTTACCCCGTTACCTTTTGACCATATTGTTTTTACAGGCTCTCCAGAAACGGGCAAAACAATCATGAAGATCGCGGCGGAGAACTTGATTCCCGTCACCCTGGAGCTGGGTGGAAAGTCACCAACAATAGTCGGTGATGATTTTGATATGAAGACAGCTGCCGAGCGAATTATGCAGGGAAAATTTCTCAATGCGGGGCAAACCTGTGTGGCACCCGATTACCTATTTGTGCCAGCGGATAAAGTTGAGTTATTTATTGAGGCAGCAAAAGAGTCGATCGCCAGAAGATATTCAGGGCTGGAGTCAAAAGACTATACCTCGATTATTGATGAAAAGGCCTTCGCTAGACTCAGTATGGTGCTTGATGATGCCGCACAAAAAGGGGCATCGGTCGTGTCGCTGATGAAGGGTGATGCAAAAAGTACAGAAAGCAGGAAAATTGCACCCCATGTGATGACGGATGTTAATGACGATATGGTGGTGATGAAGGATGAAATTTTTGGCCCAATTCTACCGATCAAACCGTATACAAATATTGATGAAGTTTTGACTTTTATTAATGATCGGGAGCGACCACTAGCCCTTTATATTTTTTCAAATAATAAAAAACTTCAGGACAAAATCATTAAAAACACCCTGTCAGGTGGGGTTTGTATTAATGAAACCGTTTTGCATGCCGGACAACATGACATGCCATTTGGTGGTGTGGGTAACAGTGGAATGGGGCATTATCACGGGCAGGAAGGGTTTAATGAGTTTTCCAAGTTAAGACCGATATTTAAGCAGTTTAAATTTCCCGCATTACCACTTTTGTACCCTCCTTACGGTAAAATGTTTAAGACCATTTATCAGTTGATGATAAAGCTGAAAATCTAGTACAAATATAACCTCTGCGAAAATTATTGCACTTGCAAATACAGCGTTTACCCCCAAGGGGTACCAAGGAAAAGTTAGCGTAAAATGCGCATTTACACACGTAAACTCGGCTTCCGCATCCTGCGTTGCTCTAGCTTTTCCATCCATGGAGTCGTCCGCCTTTTCGCTAACTTTTGGCTTGTTTTTGCCGCACTAATGACTGTTTTCAGAGCTTCCTTTGGTGCTACCGTATGCCCCCGATAAATATTGAAAGATAGATCACAGAATAACTAAATGTCTTCATCTGAAAGATTAACGCAGTTAAGGGCAACGAGAACGCTAAATGTTGGTAAGGCTGTGATGCTGACCTTGTTAACCGCTTTGCTGATGAGTATCGTTGCCGCGACAATAAAACAGCTGGTGGCAACTGTCGCTGTCGAAATGATTCTATTGGTGCAGTATTTGACCTGCGCTGCACTGATGCTGCCCTGGTTGGCGAAAAATGGCTTTAAGGCATTAAAAACAGAGCACATGGGACTGCATCTCGCTCGTGCTGTGAGCGGGTGGCTTTGCCTGTACGCCTATTTTCTGGCGATTGAGCACATTCCACTGGTTGATGCGGTCTTATTGCGTAATGCGGCCCCTTTATGCGTTCCAGTTTGGGTCTTGCTTTGGTTGAAAATAAGTATCCCGTTGGTACGCTGGATCCCCGTTATGGTTGGTTTTGTTGGCATTGCGCTCGTTTTGCAGCCAACGTCTGACGGTTTTAAATTATGGCATCTTCTGGGCTTAGGTTCGGCGATAGCGATGGCTGGTTCAATTGTTACGACCCGGCTACTCGCGTTAACAGAGCCGACATCCCGCATCATGTTCCATTACTTTTTTCTTTCGGCGCTCTTTACGGTGCCGCTGGCTCTGTCGAAAGAGATTTTGATTCCCTTATCGGCGCTTCCTTTTATGATCGGAATTGGCTTGTTTACCTTTTTCTCAATGTGGTGTTACACACGCGCTTATCAATACGCCAGCGCGACTATCATCTCCCCAATTAGCTATTTTGGCGTTGTTTTTACGGGCCTGTGGGGCTGGTTACTTTGGGATCAGATTCCGGACAATATTGCTCTGATTGGTGCTCTATTGGTGATACTCGGTGGTATTGGTTCAGTCTTAATGGGCAAGGTTGGAGCTGCTAAATAAAATAGCCCACTTCATTAAATGTGCTGCTCAAGTCCTGTCAGGGTATAGGTATAGGGTAACCAGGCAGACCTCCCTGAGTGGTACTTTTGACATTATTTTAAGTTATAAGACGTGAAAGTTCTTGACAGGGGTTAGCGAGCTGTTATTCTTCCGAAAACCAAGCGAACGCTTGGTTTATGAAAATCACAATATTTAGAGGGGTGAAGAATGGCTAAAAATATAATTAAATTGCCGCTAATTTCCAGTGCAGTTTTAGCGCTTGCATCAACGGGTGTGCAAGCCGGTTTTGGTGGGACTGACTTAAATTTGGGCGTAAATGCTGCCGCAGGCGGCATGGCGGGTGCGGCATACACGCGTCCTGAAGAAGCTTCAGCCGCGGTTTTTGGGAATCCGGCTACATTGACCCAGTTTAAAGGGTTTAATATGAACTTTAGCGCAAGTTACATCACGCCGGATGCAACAAATACGCAAACATTCTCGGGGCCGACGGGTACCTACCAGAATAAATCAATCTCGGATGCGGATGATTACATTATCCCAGCCGTTGCTCTAACCATAGAGCTTTCAAAAGGACTGGTACTCGGTATGGGGCTTGAGGTAGATGGTGGGTTTGGTGCCGATTATCGTGATGACGCCATCCAGCTGGTTGCTGGAGCAGCACCAAGCATGGGTTTTCCAAGCCCCATTACCCTCCCTCTTATTGTTGAATTTATCTCGTTTAACGCCAATTTTGGTGTCGGATATGAAGTCACCGATAAACTTTCAGTCGGCGCCTCCGGAACACTCGGTTTCGGGCTATTTCAGTTTGGAACGACTGGACCAACAACGGGAGTAACGGCTTTTGGTGCCGCAACGGGTAATCCAGGGCTCACCGACTTTGGTGGCACGACCGCATCTGTGCATGATGTCGGATTTGGTGCCTCGATTGGTGCAACCTACGCGCTAACAAATAAGACCATGCTGAGCGCAACAGTTAAGAGCGAGGTGGAATACAACTTTAAGAAAGGGGTTTACTCATCGGTGGCTCCAGGAGATGGTTGGCAAGACTTGAAACTTGAAACGCCGATGGAAGTGATCGTCGGTGTCGCTGTTGATGACCTGTTTATCAACAATCTTCTGGTCGAAGGGGATGTGATCTGGAAAAATTGGTCAAGTGCGGCGGCATTTCAGGATGTCTGGGATGATCAGTTTGTTATCGCTATGGGAGCACGCTACACAACAGGAGCCTGGACATTCAGAGCAGGGTATGAGTGGAGTGAGCCTCTGTTATTAGATGCGAAGGATGCAAATAATACAGTCGGAACGTTGCAAGGTATTGGCAGCCTGCCACTTGGAGCAACCGCCGATGCAGCTGGATTTGGTGCTCAAGCGGGGGATGTTATCGGCATTGCACAGACAACGCTGGTACCTGTTTTAATGGAGCATAATCTAAGCGCGGGATTTGGCTATAACTTCAGCGAGGCCATCCGTATGGATGCCTACATTTCCCACTCATTTACTGAAAAGCTGAAGCGCTATACTCCCAATCTGAATGCGCTAGGTGGTTTGCCCGCTACAGAATTTGAAGCAAGCACAGCAGTGACGATTGTGGGTGTGGGCATTAATGTTGCCATGCCTTGACTTTATAAGGATGCCTTTTTAAAAAGCAAAGCCCCGTGCAACAGCGCGGGGCTTTGCTTTTGCCTGTTTAAATAGTGTTAAAACGATTATTTTGCAGGAACAGCTTGATGGGTAAAAGATAGATAAGACTCATCGGCGAGCTGCTTAATTGAGAGTTTCTTCTCAGCCTGAAACCACTGTACTGTCCAGTTAAGTGAACCTAGAATAAACAGTCTCAATAGCTGTGGATTACCTTTCAAAATTCCGGCGTCAACCGCCTCATCGATCACCTGTTGCCAGTATGCTTCATAATCATCACGTATCTTGATAAGTTTTTTCTTAGACTCTTCTGATAGTGATTTCCATTCGGTAATCGAGACGGTATGAGCATTTTTTTCCTGCCCATGTAGCGTTCTTAAGTGACCATAAATGATGGCAAATAGCCTCTCTTCTATGCCCGTGTTGTTTTTTAGCTCTTGCTGGATCGTCTCTAACGATCGTTGAAGACCGTCTTCAATAACCGCAAAAAGAATTTCTTCTTTATCTTTAAAGTGATGAAATAGGCTTCCTGACTTTAGCCCAGTTGCAGAGGCAAGTAGCCGAACTGTCGTGCGGTCAAAGGAATTTTCTTTGAATAAACGAGCCGCTACAGAGACAAGCTCCTTGCGTCTTAACGATGGTTTAGTTATAGTCATAATATACCTAGCGCTTGCTTGGTTTCAGATATTCTAAGTATAGGAGTGAGAAAAGAGTATGTCTACAAAAAGTACGATGATGAACGTCTCCCTGTCTTTACCGCATATGGTTGAGCGCATAGGCCGTGTTTTTCCGCATGTTGAGGTGGTCTCTCGGATGCCAGACAAAAGTCTGCATCGAACAAACTATGGTCGCATTCATCGTCGAGCTAAGCAACTGGCATCAGCTTTGGTTAATGAAGGGATTCAAAAAAGCGAGTGTGTTGCAACGCTGATGTGGAATCACTATGCCCACCTTGAAGCTTATCTGGGCATTCCTTCAACGGGTGCAGTCATTCACACATTGAACCTGAGACTGTCCCCCGAAGATATTGCCTATATCGTTAATCATGCGGAAGATAAGATTCTGATTATCGATGATGTGCTCTTATCAATGTACGAACAGTTCCGCGATCAGGTTTCTTTTAAGAAGGTCATTGTTGTCCCTTTAACAGGTGACCCCGTAGATGAGTGTTATACAAATTACGAAGACTTTATCGCTTCGGGTGATCCTGATTTCTGCTATCCCGATATTGATGAAAATGATCCAGCGGGTATGTGTTATACGTCGGGTACGACGGGAAGACCAAAAGGGGTTGTCTATAGCCATCGTTCTACTGCTTTACATTCAATGGCGGAGGCAATGTGCGATTCATTGGCGATTAGCCAGCATGATACGGTAATGCCAGTTGTTCCAATGTTTCACGCGAATGCGTGGGGTTTACCCTATACCTCTGTTTTGGTCGGTGCAAAGCAGGTATTGCCAGGACCGTTTCTAGATGCTGAAAGCCTTCTTGATTTGTATGAGAGTGAACAGGTCACATTGAGCGCAGGTGTGCCAACAATCTGGATGGCTATTAAAGAAGCCAGAGAAGCAGAGCCTGATCGCTGGAAAACCGCACCGAATATGCGCATGGCAGTGGGTGGGGCAGCCATACCAGAATCTTTGTTCCGTGCCTTCGATAAGTTTGATATGAAAATCATTCAAGCCTGGGGAATGACAGAAAGTTCACCAATAGCCACGCTTGGACTGCTTAAGAATAACCTGACCGATATTGATGAGGATGATCAATATAAATACCGGATAAAACAGGGTGTGCCATGTCCATTTGTAGAGGTAAGAATTATTGATGATGAGGGGCAGGAGCAACCCTGGGATGGTGAGTCGCCAGGTGATGCAGAACTTAGAGGGCCCTGGATAACGGGTTCATATCATAAGGATGAAGGGGCTGAAGATAAGTTTAGTAAAGATGGCTGGCTGAAAACGGGTGATGTTTGCAATATCGACTCGGAAGGCTACGTCAAACTGACCGATCGTACCAAAGATTTGGTTAAGTCAGGTGGTGAGTGGATCAGCTCAGTTGATCTGGAAAATGCCATCATGGATCACCCTGATGTGATCGAAGCGGCGGTTATTGCCGTTTATCATCCAAGGTGGGATGAACGGCCACTTGCGGTGATTACGGTAAAAGAGGGAAGGCAGGTGACAAAAGAGGATGTCCATCTTTTCCTTAAAGATAAATTTGCCAAGATCTGGTTGCCCGATGCAGTCGAAACACTTGAAGAAATCCCTAAAACATCAACTGGAAAATTCATGAAGTTAAAACTTCGTGAAATGTATAAAGACTGGAAGTGGAGCTAGTCTAGGAAACTTATATAACTTTTTATTTTAACTACTAAAAACGAGTCATAATTATGAAAGATGCAGTCATTATTGAAGCAATAAGAACCCCATTTGGGCGTTATAACGGTGCCTATAGAGAAATACCATCAAACAAGCTATTAGCATTGGCACTTGAGGGCGTGATGGATAGATCTGGTCTTGATAAAGGCCGAGTTGATGATGTTATCGCGGGTGGTGTCACTCAAATTGGCGAGCA
>QNFJ01000008.1 GCA_003646305.1 Gammaproteobacteria bacterium
GGTGCATCAGGTTGTTACAGGCTACTTGGCCAGTGCGCGTGCAGGTACAAAAGCTCAGAAAACTCGCTCTGAAGTGCGTGGTGGCGGTAGAAAGCCATGGCGTCAAAAAGGAACGGGTAATGCGAGAGCCGGTACAATTCGTAGTCCGATCTGGCGCTCAGGTGGGGTGACGTTTGCGGCGAAGCCACAGTCTCATGTGCAGAAAGTAAATAAGAAAATGTATCGTGGTGCAATTTGCTCGATCCTTTCTGAATTATTGCGTCAGGATAGATTGGTCGTTTCGAATGACTTGATTCCAGAGGCATCAAAGACGAAGCAGCTGCTTTCTAAGTTGGGTGATGAACTTGATGTGTTGTTGGTGACGGTTGCTGAAGAGCCAAATCTGATTTTGGCCTCTCGTAATGTCAAATCGATTGAGGTTCGTTCGGTTAATAATGTAGATCCTGTCTCGTTGGTTGCTCACAAAAAAGTAATCATGACAGAGCAGGCTCTGAAAGAAATAGAAGGTCGGTTGGGATGAGCAATTTAGATTTAATGCAGATACTGCAATCTCCAGTAGTTTCGGAAAAAAGTTCTATTGCTGCCGATAAAAGTAACCGATTTGTCTTTAAAGTTCAGAAGACGGCGACGAAACCACAGATCAAAAAAGCTGTTGAGCTTATGTTTGATGTGAAGGTTGAATCTGTTCAAGTTTTGAATGTGAAAGGAAAAAGCAAAAGATTTGGCCGGTTCATGGGTAAACGCTCAGACTGGAAAAAAGCTTATGTGAAGCTGAAGTCTGGCTTCGATATAGATTTCAGTGCGGCTTAATTAAAGACACATTTATCTGTAAATAATAGAATCATAGAGCGATTTTAAAATGGCTATCATTAAATCAAAACCTACCTCACCCGGTTCAAGGTTCGTCGTTAGGGTTAAAACAGCAGGCTTGCATAAAGGCAAACCTCATGCACCTTTACTTGAAAAGAAGTCAAATTCAGGTGGTCGTAATAACCAGGGACGTATTACAACTCGCCATATTGGTGGTGGGCATAAACAACATTACCGCATAATTGATTTTAAGAGGAATAAGTTAGATATTTCTGGTAGAATTGAGCGGATTGAGTATGACCCAAATAGAACTGCTCATATTGCACTCGTTCTCTACAAAGATGGCGAGCGTAGATATATTTTAGCGCCTAAGGATGTGGAAGTTGGGCAGGAGATTGTTTCATCTGCTGCGGCGGCTATTAAGGCCGGCAACTGTATGCTGATGCGAAATATTCCGGTAGGTACGTTAATTCACTGTGTTGAGTTAAAGCCTGGTAAAGGTGCTCAGATGGTTAGGAGTGCCGGTGGAGTCGCGCAGTTGGTTGCTAAAGAAGGAGCGTATGTCACTCTGAGGTTGAGATCAGGTGAGATGCGGAAAGTTTTAGCTGAATGCCGTGCAACAATTGGCGAAGTGGGTAATTCAGAGCACAATCTGATTTCTCTTGGTAAAGCCGGAGCAAAACGCTGGAGAGGTGTGAGGCCAACAGTTCGTGGTGTTGCAATGAACCCGGTGGACCATCCGCATGGTGGTGGTGAAGGTAGAACCTCTGGTGGTAGGCATCCTGTTTCGCCATGGGGTGTGCCAACTAAGGGATATAAAACCAGAAAGAACAAGCGTACAGACAAGTTTATTGTCAGACGTAAGAAATAATAGAAGAGGTAATTTTCGTGCCACGTTCAATTAAAAAAGGCCCTTTTATTGATCTTCATTTAATGAAGAAAGTAGAAAAGGCTGTTGAAGAAAATAGTAGAAGACCGATCAAAACATGGTCAAGACGCTCGATGATCTTTCCGGACATGATCGGTTTGACGATTGCTGTACATAACGGTCGTCAGCATGTGCCTGTTCTCGTTTCTGAGAATATGATTGGGCATAAGCTTGGAGAGTTTTCGCCGACACGCACCTATAGAGGGCATGCGGCAGATAAGAAATCGAAGAGATAGGGACGATGGAAGTATCAGCCAAATTAAGTAATATTCCTATGTCAGCGCAGAAGGGTCGGTTAGTAGCTGATCAGATACGTGGTCTTGACGTAGATAAGGCTTTGAACTTGTTGAAGTTCAGCACTAAAAAAGCCGCAAAAATCATGTGTAAGTTGTTAGAGTCTGCAATTGCTAACGCCGAACATAATGAAGGTGCGGATATTGATGAGTTGAGAGTTTCAACAGTTTTTGTAGATGAAAGTCGAACGCAAAAAAGGTTTAGAGCAAGAGCAAAGGGACGCGCGAACAGAATTTTAAAACGTTCGTGTCATATCACCATTAAAGTTAGAGAAGGTTAGAGGTCCAGTATGGGTCAAAAAGTACATCCAACAGGTATACGTTTAGGTTATATCAAAGACTGGAATTCTCGGTGGTATGCGAGCACGAAAGAATATTCTCGCTTGCTACACGAGGATTTAATGGTTCGTGATTTTCTAAAGAAGAAGCTTAAGAATGCTTCTGTTAGCAGAATTCAGATTAACCGCCCCGCGAATAACGCGCAGATAACAATCCACACGGCAAGGCCAGGTATTGTTATCGGTAAAAAAGGCGAAGATATTGATCGTTTGAGAGGTATCGTATCTGAAATGATGGGTATCCCTGTTCAGCTGAATGTTGAAGAGATCAGGAAGCCTGAATTTGATGCTTTACTGGTTGCAGAAGGCGTTGCCCAGCAACTTGAAAAGAGAATCATGTTTCGTCGTGCGATGAAGCGTGCGGTCAGCAATACAATGCGTCTTGGTGCTGAAGGTATCAAAATTAGTGTTAGTGGTCGTTTGAATGGGGCGGAAATCGCTCGTAAGGAATGGTATAGAGAGGGACGTGTACCGTTGCATACGCTCAGGGCTGATATTGATTATGGTGCTACTGAGGCGCTTACAACCTACGGGATCATTGGAATTAAAGTCTGGATCTTCAAAGGTGAAGTTTTTGAAAATGCAGGTGGGACGCAAGCAGCTCCTGAAAAGAAAGCTGCTGCTAAAGCTGTTGCTAAATAGGGTATAGGTCATGCTTCAACCGAAAAGAACAAAATTTAGGAAACAGCATAAAGGTAGAAATACCGGCCTGGCTCACCGTGGGAGCACTGTCAGCTTTGGTGAGTTTGGGATCAAGTCTGTCTCTCGTGGTCGTATCACAGCGCGCCAGATTGAAGCGGCTCGTCGTGCTATTAGTCGTCATGTTAAGCGTGGCGGTAAGATCTGGATTAGGGTTTTTCCAGACAAGCCGATTACCAAAAAGCCATTGGAAGTAAGGATGGGTAAAGGTAAAGGTAGCGTTGAGTATTGGGTTGCGGAAGTTAAGCCTGGTTCAATGTTGTATGAAATTCAGGGTGTTTCAGAAGAGCTTGCGAGAGAGGCATTTCAGCTTGCTGCTGCAAAGCTGCCTGTCAAAACAGCTTTTTCTAGTCGCGTGGTGATGTAATGAAAGCTTCAGAGTTAAGAGAAAAAAGCATTGAAGAATTGGATTCGCTGCTGGTAGAGCTTCGCCGTGAGCAATTTAACATGCGGATGCAAAAAGGGACTGGGCAAATGAATAATCCACATCATTTTAAACGTGTTAAGAAAGATGTTGCCCGCATCAACACGATTAAAAAAGAAATGGCGAGTGCATAGTATGAGTGGTTCAACAGATAAAGCGCGCACAATTAGTGGTAAAGTTGTCAGCACAAAAATGGACAAAACAATAACTGTTTTGGTTGAGAGGATGGTGCGTCATCCTGTTTACGGAAAATATATCCGCCGTTCATCAAAATTGATGGCACACGATGAGGCAAATAGCTGTAAGGAAGGCGATATTGTAACGGTTGTTTCATGTCGTCCATTTTCCAAAAACAAAACATGGCTGTTGCATGAAATTGTGGAATCAGGAAGCTGATCCGCGTTTCTTTATTTTAATAGCTTTATAGCGATTGATAAGTACGGGAAATAATAATGATTCAGATGCAAACCAGCCTGGATATTGCCGATAATAGCGGTGCTAAAAGGGTTATGTGTATCAAAGTCCTAGGTGGATCGCACAGGCGGTATGCGGGCATTGGTGACATTATCAAAGTCAGTATTAAAGATGCCATTCCTCGCGGCAAAGTGAAGAAAGGTGAAGTTTATAATGCAGTAGTCGTGCGGACTAAAAAAGCGATACGTCGCCCAGATGGTTCTGCTATCCGTTTTGATGGGAATGCGGCAGTTATTCTTAATGCAAACCTGCAGCCGGTTGGCACGCGTATTTTTGGCCCGGTGACTAGAGAGCTGCGAAATGAAAAGTTCATGAAGATCATTTCATTGGCTCCTGAAGTTCTGTAGAGAAAAGTAGATATGAAGAAGATTCGCAAAGGTGACAAGGTCACCATTCTTACAGGCAAAGATAAAGGTAGAGATGGTTCTGTCCTGAATGTTTTTGATAACGATAAGGTTTTGGTTGAAAACATCAACCTTGTTAAAAAACATCAAAAGCCTAATCCCCAGAAAAGCATCGCTGGTGGGATAATTGAAAAAGAGATGCCTATTCACGTTTCTAATGTTGCATTGTTGAATCCAGCAACGGGTAAAGCGGATAAAGTAGGAATCAAGGTGCTTGAAGACGGCGGTAAAGTCCGTGTTTTTAGGTCTAATAACGAAGTCGTTGATGTCTAATCACGCGGAATAATAGAGATGGCTAGATTAGAAAATACATATAAAGAACAGATTGTACCTGAGTTGCAAAAGCGCTTTGGTTACAACTCAATTATGCAGGTTCCTAAAATCACCAAGATTACGATTAATATGGGTGTTGGTGATGCAGTTGCAGATAAGAAGGTGATGCAGTTTGCGGTTTCTGATATGACTAAAATTAGTGGTCAGAAACCAGTAGTAACACTTTCGAGAAAGTCGATTGCTGGATTTAAGATTCGTGATGATATGCCGATTGGTTGCAAAGTAACGCTTCGAAGTGATCGGATGTATGAGTTCTTGGATCGTTTAATCAGTGTGGCGATTCCTCGTATTCGTGATTTTCGTGGTTTGAGCGCTAAATCATTTGATGGTCGTGGAAACTATACGATGGGCGTCAAAGAGCAAATCATCTTTCCTGAGATTGATTACGACAAGATTGACAAGATTCGTGGTATGGATATTTCTATCACGACCTCTGCGGCAACAAATGAAGAGGGTCGAGCTTTGTTAGAGTTGTTTAAATTTCCATTTAAGAATTAGGAAGACTATCCATGGCAAAAAAATCCATGATTGCACGTGAACGTAAACGTGAGCGTACTGTAGCGAAATATGCAGTAAAGAGAGCGGAACTCAAGAAAATTATTGCGAGCGTAACTTCTTCTGATGAAGAAAGAGATGCCGCACAGGCAAAGCTTCAGGCACTACCGCGTAATGCTAATCCAGTAAGGCTTAGAAATCGTTGTAACCTGACAGGTCGGCCTCATGGGTATTATCGTAAATTTGGTCTGTCACGTAATAAACTGCGTGAGCACACAATGCGCGGTGATGTGCCGGGTTTAACTAAGGCAAGTTGGTAACTTTACTGCATATTAAGCAGACAAGTCTGGAGTCTATAAAATGAGTATGACTGATCCAATAGCGGATATGCTAACACGAATCAGAAATGGGCAGATGGCGCAGAAGCAGAGCGTATCTATGCCATCTTCAACACTTAAAAAAGCAGTTGCTGTGGTGTTGAAGGAAGAAGGTTATGTTGAAGATTTTGAAGTTGTTGATGAGGCTGGCAAGCCACAGTTGACAGTTACGCTGAAGTATTATCAAGGCAAACCTGTTATAGAAAATATACAAAGAGTAAGTCGTCCTGGACTGCGTATTTATAAGTCTTGTGATGAGCTGCCTGCTGTTATGGGTGGCCTGGGTACAGCTATTGTTTCAACCTCAAAAGGTTTGATGACAGATCGATCTGCTCGCTCTAACGGAGTGGGTGGTGAAGTGCTGTGTGTGGTTTCCTGATTTAGTGAGTCGAAAAGATGTCTAGAATTGCAAACAGTCCAGTTGAAATCCCACAGGGAGTGGAGATTAATCTGGATGGTAACTTGGTTTCTGTTAAAGGAAAGAATGGTGAGCTGAGTCGTGTTATCCATCAGTTGGTAGAGGCATCTATTGATGGCTCTACTTTGAAAGTTAAGAGTACGGCGAACAGCAAACATGCTATTGCATTAGCAGGAACAACACGTGCCTTAATCAACAACATGGTGTCTGGAGTTAATCAGGGTTTTGAGAAGAAACTTACTTTGATTGGTGTTGGTTACCGTGCTCAAGCAAAGGGTAAAGTCCTCAATTTAACATTGGGTTTCTCGCATCCTGTTAATTTTGATGTGCCGGAAGGGATCTCTATTGAGACTCCAAGTCAAACTGAGATTATTGTGAAAGGTTGCGATAAACAGTTGGTTGGTCAGGTTGCCGCAGATATTAGAGCGTACAGGCCTCCTGAGCCATACAAAGGCAAAGGGGTTCGTTATTCTGACGAGCATGTCGTTAGAAAAGAAGCTAAAAAGAAATAAGGTAGGACGATGGATAAGAAGTCATCTCGTATGCGTCGCGCAAAAAAAGCGCGTTGCAAAATTAAAACATTGGGTGTCAACAGGTTGTCTGTTCACCGTACACCTCGGCACATATACGCTCAGGTTCTTACGGCTGATGGTTCTCAGGTTCTTGCAGAAGCGTCAACAGTGCAGTCGGCTGTTAGTTCTGATGTTAAATCTACTGGAAACATTGAGGCAGCATCAGTTGTCGGTAAGTTGATCGGCGAAAAAGCGATTGCAGCAGGAATTGAGCAAGTAGCTTTCGATAGATCAGGATATAAATATCATGGCCGCGTTAAAGCATTAGCAGATGCGGCACGTGAAGCTGGGCTGAAATTCTAGAGGTTATTATGGCAAATGTAGCTCCTCAAAATAATAGTGATGGTCTCCAGGAGAAACTGGTTGCAGTGAACCGTGTTTCTAAAGTTGTTAAAGGTGGTCGTCAGTTTGGTTTCACCGCTCTAACTGTAGTTGGAGATGGTGAAGGTCGTGTTGGTTATGGGCTTTGTAAAGCTCGTGAAGTGCCTATCGCAATTCAAAAATCCATGGAACAGGCGCGTAAAAATATGCGTGATGTTTCTTTGAGTGATGGGACGCTGCACTACTCGGTAATGGCTCGTACCGGAGCGGCTAAAGTGTTCATGAAGCCGGCTTCTGAAGGTACAGGCATCATCGCTGGTGGTGCAATGCGTGCTGTTTTTGAAGTGGTTGGAGTTCATAATGTGCTTGCAAAATGTATTGGTACAAATAATCCAATTAATGTCGTGCGTGCAACGATCAATGGTCTGGCAGAGATGAGCAGCCCTGAATTGATTGCAGCTAAACGTGGCAAATCCGTAACAGAGATTACAGGGTAAATAAAATGTCGACCAAGAACCTAAGAGTGACATTGATCAAAAGTAAAAATGGTCGCCTTCCTAGGCACAAAGCTTGTGTTGCAGGATTGGGGCTTAGACGTATGCATCATACCGTTGAAGTGGAAGATACCGCTTGTAACCGTGGGATGATCAACAAAGTAAGCTACTTATTAAAAGTAGAGGAAGTCTAATATGTATCTTAATAATTTAAGACCTGCTGAAGGCAGCAAGAAGAAGTCCAAAAGAGTTGGCCGGGGAATCGGTAGTACTCTTGGGAAGACTTGTGGGCGCGGGCATAAAGGACAGAAATCACGTTCTGGTGGTTTTCATAAAATTGGTTTTGAAGGCGGTCAAATGCCTCTTCAAAGAAGACTTCCTAAGGTTGGATTTACTTCAAGAAAGAAGAGCCAAAGCGCACAGGTTTGCTTGCATGAGCTGGCCAAGATAGATTCTGACATTATTGATATTCTTTCTCTTAAGGCGGCTAATATTATTCCTGCTGTTGCAAAGAGAGTTAAAGTGATCGACTCAGGCAAAATCGAGAAGGCTGTTACTTTACGTGGCCTGTTGGCTACGAAAGGTGCAAAGGCTGCAATCGAAAATGCTGGTGGAAAGGTAGAGGATTGATTTGAACGCTAAAGCGTCTGCCCCTGACAATGCGGGCAAGCTCACCGAACTACGTCAGCGCCTATTTTTCGTTTTAGGCGCTATTTTCGTATTTAGGGTTGGAGCTCATATTCCAGTTCCCGGAATTGATCCGAATGCTCTGGCGTTAATGTTTGAACAGCAGGAAGGAACAATCCTGGACATGTTCAACATGTTTTCTGGTGGAGCACTGAAGCGCTTGAGCCTTTTTGCTTTAGGTATCATGCCCTATATCTCTGCGTCGATTATCATGCAGTTGATGACGGTTGTTATCCCAACCCTTGAGAAATTAAAGAAAGAAGGTGAGGCTGGGCGGCGTAAGATCACGCAGTACACTCGCTATGGAACAGTTTTTCTTGCTACCTTTCAAGGTATTGGTGTGAGCATGGCGCTTCAGGGGCAAGAGGCAGGTGGTCTATCTGTTGTCATGAATCCTGGAATTGCATTTGTTTTCGCGACAACGGTTACGCTAGTTGGTGGAACGATATTTCTGATGTGGCTTGGTGAGCAAGTTACCGAAAGAGGGATTGGTAATGGGATTTCCATAATTATCTTTGCTGGGATTGTGGCTGGTTTGCCGTCGGCAATTGGTGGAACGCTTGAATTGGCTCGGACAGGTGAGTTGAACGGCCTGCTAATTATTGTTTTATTCCTGCTGGCTATTGCGGTTACTGCGTTAGTTGTTTTTGTGGAAAGAGGACAAAGGCGCATTACGATTAATTACGCGAAAAGACAGCAAGGCCGAAAAATGTATGCGGCGCAGTCGAGTTTTCTTCCGCTTAAATTAAATATGTCAGGGGTTATCCCGCCCATTTTCGCTTCCAGTATTATTCTATTTCCAGCGACAATTGGTGGTTGGTTTGGAAGTACTGAAGGTTTTGAATGGTTACAGGATGTTTCTACAGCGCTTTCGCCAGGACAACCTTTATATGTTATGGCTTATGCCGCGGCAATTATTTTCTTCTGCTTTTTTTATACGGCTTTAGTTTTTAACTCTAAAGAGACAGCAGATAATTTAAAAAAATCAGGTGCTTTTATTCCGGGAATTAGGCCTGGGCAGCAAACCGCTAATTATGTTGACAGTGTTTTGACCCGCTTAACGCTTGCTGGTGCAATTTATATAACAGCTGTCTGTCTGTTACCTGAGTTTCTTATTCTTTACTGGCGAGTGCCTTTTTACTTTGGTGGTACATCGCTATTAATCATTGTTGTAGTTGTTATGGATTTCGTTTCTCAAATCCAGTCGCACATGATGTCGCATCAGTATGATGGTTTGATGAAAAAAGCTAACCTGAAAGGCAGTTAGTGTTCCCTGGCGGTGATGCTAGGTAAATATTTAAATTTTGGGGTATAAAATGAAGGTTCGTGCTTCAGTTAAAAAGATTTGTAGAAATTGTAAAGTTGTACGTAGAAATAGAGTAGTACGTATTATTTGCAAGGATCCTCGGCATAAACAGCGCCAGGGTTAGTTTTTATTGTTTGTACAGGTCAGCTCGGCTATAATGATCGGCTGATTTGAAGTACTTGTATTTGTTGGAGATTAGTTTATGGCTCGTATTGCCGGTATCAATATTCCTGTTCAGAAACATACTGTTATCGCATTAACCGCGATTTATGGGATTGGCAGGTCTAGCGCGCAGAATATTTGTGAAGGGACAGGCGTTGCTCCTGATAAGAAGATCAAAGATCTTACTGAGCAAGAAGTTGATGCGCTGAGAAGTGCAGTGGCTAAGTTTACTGTAGAGGGTGACCTGAGACGTGGAGTCTCTATGAATATTAAGCGTTTAATGGATCTTGGTTCATATCGTGGTATTCGTCACCGTAGAGGCTTGCCTCTTCGTGGGCAAAGAACCCGTACAAATGCAAGAACACGTAAAGGGCCTCGTCGTCCGATTCGTAAATAACAGCATATTTAAGCTGAAAGGGTAGAGGATCTAAGTTTATGGCAAAGCCAGGTAGTTCAAAAAAGCGTATTAAAAGGGATGTGTCTGATGGCATAGCTCATGTCCACGCTACATTTAACAATACTATTGTTACGATTACAGACAGGAAAGGAAATGCTCTTTCCTGGGCAACTGCAGGTGGTTCAGGTTTCCGTGGTTCAAGAAAAAGTACACCATTTGCGGCACAGGTTGCCGCAGAGTCAGCCGGTAAGGTTGCTCAAGAGTACGGCATGAAAAACCTTGATGTCCGCATCAAAGGTCCTGGGCCTGGTAGAGAGTCAGCAGTAAGAGCCTTGAATAACCTGGGTTTTAAAATTAGTAATATTCTGGATGTGACACCGATTCCCCATAACGGTTGCCGTCCTCCTAAGAAAAGACGCGTTTAGTAGTTGGAGTTGAAATAATGGCAAGATATATCGGCCCAAAATGTAAGCTGAGTCGCCGGGAAGGCACAGACCTTTTCCTGAAGAGCAGAGGAAAATCACTTGATGGTAAGTGTAAACTCGATCAGCCACCAGGTCAGCACGGTACAAGACGTACTCGTTTGTCTGATTATGCGGTACAGCTAAGAGAGAAACAGAAGGTTCGCCGTATTTACGGGATCCTTGAAAAACAGTTCAGAAATTACTATAAAAAGGCTGCGTCACAAAAAGGTGCAACAGGTGAGAATCTTCTGACACTTTTAGAAGGACGCCTCGACAATGTTGCTTACAGAATGGGTTATGCTTGCACAAGAGCTGAAGCAAGACAGCTTGTAAGCCATAAGGCCATTCTGGTGAATGGTACTGTCACTAATATCCCTTCTTTTCAGGTTTCAGCAGGCGATACGATCGCTATCCGTGAAAAAGGAAAAAAACAGCAGCGTATTCAAGATTCTCTGACTGTTGCAGAACAGTATGGATTTCCTGACTGGGTTGATGTTAGTACAAAAGAGATGTCAGGTGTTTACAAGTCAGTACCAGAGCGTGAAGAGCTTGGTTCTGATATCAATGAACAACTTGTTGTTGAGCTGTACTCTAAATAATAATCCGTAGAGGCAAGTAAATGTTAGGTTCTCCGAACGATTTATTAAAACCCAGAGTTGTTGAAGTTAGTGCAATTAATGCTAATAACGCACGTATTACGATTGAGCCAATGGAACGTGGTTTTGGTCATACAATGGGTAACGCGCTAAGGCGTGTATTATTATCCTCTATCCCAGGATGTGCAGTTACTGAGGTTGAGATTGAAGGTGCGTTGCATGAGTATGCTACTTTAGAAGGGGTTCAGGAAGATATCATTGATATTTTATTGAACCTTAAAAATCTAGCTGTAATTTTGCATTCTAATGATGTAGCAATTTTAACTCTTACCAAGAGTGAAGAAGGCCCTGTTCTGGCCAGTGATATCACGCTAACGCATGATGTCGAGATCGTTAACCCAGATTTGGTGATTGCTAATTTGACACAGACTGGCAAGCTTTCAATGACCTTGAAGGTTGAGAAAGGTCGTGGTTACCAACCAGCGAGTGTCCGCCAGCAAAGTGGTGAAGACCGGCAGATGGGTTTGATGCAACTTGATGCGTCATTCAGTCCTGTTTCAAAGGTCGCTTACAAGGTTGAAAGTGCACGTGTTGAGCAACGGACTAATCTTGATAAGCTGATCGTTGATATTGAATCTGACGGGACAGTTGATCCTGAAGAGGCAATTCGTTTTGCAGCGAGGGTTTTGCAGTATCACCTCACTGTATTTGCTGAGCTGGATAGTGATATTGAGGTGGATCCTACGCCTGCTGAAAAGAAAGATCTCATTGATCCTAAGCTATTGCGCCCAGTTGATGATCTTGAACTGACGGTTCGTTCTGCCAACTGTCTTAAGGCTGAAAATATATTTTATATTGGCGACCTTATTCAGCGTACAGAAGTTGAATTACTTAAGACGCCTAACCTGGGTAAAAAATCTTTAACCGAAATTAAAGATGTTTTAGCTTCTAGAGGTTTGTCGCTCGGAATGCGCTTAGAAAACTGGCCGCCAGAAGATCTGGCAGAAGCTGATTAAGCGAATATTTAAATAACGTATATTTAGTTATAAGGGTTGTAAGATGCGTCACCGTAAGAGTGGAAGACAGTTAAATAGAAATAGTAGTCACAGAAAAGCGATGTTCAAAAATATGGCTTCTTCTTTGCTTCGTCATGAAATCATCAAAACAACTTTGCCAAAAGCTAAAGAGCTTCGTGGCGTTGTTGAGCCTCTGATTACATTATCTAAAGGCGATTCTGTTGCAAATAGAAGACTTGCGTTTGCTCGCTTAAGAGATAACGAAGTTGTTAGTAAATTATTTTCTGAACTTGGGCCTCGTTATAAAAATAGACCAGGTGGTTACCTCAGAATTCTAAAATGCGGATTTCGCACGGGTGATGTGGCACCAATGGCATATGTTGAGTTGGTTGACCGTCCAGTACAGGCAGACGAGAGCGAGTAATTATTTAAATCTGCTAGTAAAAAAGCCGAGATTTATTCTCGGTTTTTTTATGCCCGGAACTCTATTACTTTCTGTAGCTAGGCCCGTTAATGGGCAGGCTGTTGCTCATGTATGTGAGATAGTATTCGAGGTTGCGGTACTCCTCTCCCTGTGGGTCGTATATTTTTGCGCGCATTTGCTTGCTACAGCCAATAAACCGGCGATGAAGCGTTCCAACTTCACCCCACTTGGCTCTGTATACGGGCCACCCTGTTGCATGTCCCAGGGATGGACTGATCGTTTCGGAACGGATTTGTAATCCACCATTCTGAACATGGCAAGTAGCACAGGAAAAGTTGAGTTGGCCCCGCCTTTGGTAATAAAACTGTTTGCCCTTGTTATAGGCGCTCAGGGCTTTTCTATGATCATCTGGGCTCTTGATGGCTATTCTCTTGCCGCGGCTTGTATGGGCCATATAAGAGAGTAAGTAGGCAATTTCACCTCGCTTGTAGCTGAGTCCCTCTTCACCATTATCTCTGCGACACTGGTTAAGTGCTAGCCCGAGTGTTATGACCTGTTCTTTCTCTTTATCCCAATAGGGATATTTGTGAGCAATTGCTATTCCATCATTTTCAAAACAATCTTTGTAGCTTTTACCATTTGAGAAAGATGATTCATATAAAACTTTGCCGGCGTCAATAGCCTCTTCGTAAGGTGGAAACTCTTCTATGTCCTCCCATGCCAGGCGAGCATCTTCATTAATGGCGTACACGCCATTAGAAAACTGATCAAAAGGTAGTGTTGGAAAGCTGTTTTTAAAGTGCTCTCTAAACTCCAGAAGATCCTGCGCAGGGTTTGCCAGGGGTGTGGATGTGACAAATAGCAGCAATACAATACGGTGTTTTAGTGGTTTTCGCATTGAGAGCTAAGGGATTGCTAGCTCATTAGTTCCACGGTCACCTTTGTTATCAACCCAGCTAATGCGAACGACATCTCCTCGCTTGCCCCCTTTAAAACGTAGTTTTAAAAAAGGATTTTTTGAAACGGGACTGCCCAAAAGGCAGGTGGCAACAATCCTGTCATTATGCTCAATTCTTATCTCTTGTATAAAATGAGCTGGAATTATTTCTCCCCCGGCATTCTTCATTCGTCCTGTATCCATGGGGTGAGTTATCAATGTTCGAACCTCTGTGAATGCCTCTTTTAGCTTTAGTTTGATCTTTATTTTAATCAGATTTGTAGCAGAGTGAACTGAGAGAGATTTATTTTGATTAGCCACCACAACCTCCCAGCGTTACTTTGATATTCCTTGATGCGGAATAGAGTTTTCCGTCAGCTTTTACGAGAGCAATGACAGGGCTGCTCTCGCGCATTTTTATACGTGTATATATGTACGCTTCCGTACCTGGGGCAAGGACAAATTTGGCAGCAAGTGGGGTGGGGTTCTTTTCTACGAGGATGGAGATAGATTCAACATTCTCTAGCGTTGTAGAAATTTCTATCCAGACAATACTGCCATTTTCAGCAAGTTTGGGCGCTTTAATCTTGATATTTTTACTCTCTTCAGCAGCGAGTCCCTGTTCGAGGAGCTCAATGGCTGAAGAGATTGTTTTAGACTGGAAAGCCTCTTTTGGCCAGCTGGCCAAGGCGAGTTTTGGAAGAAAGCTGGCTATGCCGAGAAAGCTACTCGAAAGCAGTCCCTTGAGTAGTAAGCGCCGTTGTTCAAAATTATTCATATAAATCCTCTACAGCTTTATATTAGAGCGACCAGATGTATTCTACTACAAGTTCGATTTCATCTTTTGAGAGGATTTTATTGCGCCCAAAAGGCGGCATGCTTGTTTTGGGGTTAGCAATTGTAGCGTCCCATATCTGCTGTTTGAGTTCAGAGCGCTCAGGAAAGCGTTGTTTCATATTGATTAGTGGTGGGCCAATGTTTCCCGCCATCTCTCCATCGGCGATTGCATGGCAGGCCAGACAGTTACCTTTTGAACGTTCAAAAGCAAGCTGCTTTCCATCGGATAACGAGCCACCATAGGCATGGCTGGTCATCAACACCAGGACGCAGAGCGCTATTTTTTGTATGATTTGTCGCTTTCTGATCATTCCAATTAGTCTTTTACATGGAGGCGTGGGAAATAAAAAAGGCTTTTGCGATTAAGCAAAAGCCTTTTTACTAGCTTATCAACAGGATTGAGCGAATTATTGCTTCAGCAGTTTATCCATTAATGATGAGGATTTGATCACCCATGTGCCATTTTCTTTGATAAGTTCCAGATTGTCTTCATCGATATAATCTTTTCCGTAGGTAATTTGCACCTGTATCGAAGCGCTGTCACCGTTAATGCTCTCTTCTATCAGTGTGACAGTTTTAATCCTCCAGCTACTCAGAGAGTGGTCGTCAATCTGCTTGAGAACGACTTTAGCAGCAGCACTGCTCTTACCATATTTACTTTCGCTTTGTTTGGCGACTAGCGCATAAGCCGTCTCAAGCTGTCCTGCATCGATAGCGCGATAAAATTTATCAACGGAACCGACTGGGCCGCTAGAGGAACCGCATGCGGACAAGAAAGCGGTTAGAAGACTGATCAGGATGATCGCTGTTTTTTTCATTTGTCTATTCTCCAGTACTATTTAGTTTTAATTATTGCTACTGCGTAAGTCTAAACTGACCATTATTGATAATCAATGAAATTCTAATATAGCAGGCAGAGCGCCTTCTTAAGGGGTAAGAATGTGCTCTCAGCTCTGTTAAGGCTGATTAAGGCCGGTAATGCTATAACCCGCATCAGCATGAATAATTTCACCTGTTATTGCGGCTGAAAGGTCTGAGCACAAGAAAGCTGCGACGTTCCCCACCTCTGCAATGGAAACATTCTTTTTAAGCGGTGCGGCATCGGCTGCTTTGCTCAGCATCGAGCGAAAGTTACTAATTCCGGCTGCAGCCAGGGTTTTGATCGGACCAGCAGATATAGCGTTAACGCGAATTCCGTGAGGACCAAGTGATTGCGCCATATAGCGAACATTAGCCTCAAGACTTGCTTTGGCTAGCCCCATTACGTTGTAGTTTGGAATGGTTCTTTCTGCGCCGAGATAGCTTAATGTGATTAGGGAACCATTGGTGCCTTCCATCATTTTCTGGCCCGCTTTGGCTAGTGCAGCAAAACTGTATGAGCTAATATCGTGCGCAATCTGAAAGCTCTCGCGGGTGACTGCATCAAGGTATGGACCTTCCAAGGCCTCACGCGGTGCAAAGGCAACGGAATGAACAATGCTGTCCAGTTTATCCCACTGTCCGGCTAATTCAGAAAAGACATTGTCGATCTGTTCGTCACTGGCAACATCACACTCAATGCAGATATTAGAGTCGCAGTCAGCTGCCATTTTTTCAACACGGCCTTTTAACTTCTCATTTTGATAGGTGAAAGCAAGTTCGGCACCTTCACGGTGCATGGCCTGAGCAATTCCCCAGGCGATTGAACGAGTACTTGCCAGACCAACGATAAGGACCTTTTTGCCCTGCATAAAACCCATAATATCTCCCAACTTTTAGAATTTGTTTGTGAAAAGCTGAGAGTATCCCCGACCCTTGTTATCATGTCCAGTTTCGAACGTTATGCAGCGATATAGGTAGTGGTGATCAAACGGATTCTTTTAGCAATGGGGTTAGGGGTAACAGTGCTACTGGCAGCCTGTAGTGGAGAGCCACTCAATAATCCTTACTCGGGTGAAAACCAATCTGCTGGTGAGACGCTTTATAACTCTTTTAGCGAGCGCCCCAAGCATCTTGATCCTGCGCGTGCCTATAGCTCTAACGAGTACGCAATTATTGGTCAGATTTATGAGCCGCCGTTACAGTATCACTATCTAAAAAGGCCATATCAGCTTGAGTCTTTGTCCGCCAAAGAACTGCCCGTTGTTCGCTATATGGACAAACGGGGTAAAGAACTTCCCAAAGAAGCGGCTGAAGAGTTGATTGCCTGGAGTGAGTACGAAATTAGCATCACGCCTGGCACGCAGTTTCAGCCTCACCCGGCATTTGCTCGTTCAAACAGCGGTAAGTTGCTTTATCATAAATTGAGTGCAGAGCAACTGGAGCCAATTTCACAACTATCAGACTTTGAAGAAGCTGGAAGTCGCGAGCTGATTGCTGAGGATTTTGTCTATCAAATAAAAAGACTTGTTTCACCGTTAACCCATTCACCTATTTCTGAGTTGATGAAGCAGCATATCCTCGGCCTGAGCGATTTTGAGAAGGCGACGGCAAAGCGTTACCAGCAATGGTTGAAAGAGAGTGGTAAAAAGCATTTCTTTGACTTGAGGCAGGGTGAGATCGCAGGGGTTAAAGTGATTGACCGCTACCATTATCGTATTCGAATTCGCGGCAAGTACCCGCAGTTTATCTATTGGTTGGCCATGCCCTTTTTTGCCCCAATGGCCTGGGAAGCAGATTCCTTTTATGCACAGCAAGGGCTGATTGATAAGAACATTACACTCGACTGGTATCCTGTTGGAACGGGCCCCTATCTGCTGGCAGAAAACAACCCAAACCGGCGGATGATTCTGGAGCGAAATCCACTTTTTCACGATGCTGCTTATCCGCTGGAAGGTGAGCCCGGTGACAAGGAGAAGGGATTGCTCAATGATGCGGGCAAAAAACTGCCTTTTATCGATCGAGTGGTTTATATCCTCGAAAAAGAGTCGATTCCCTACTGGAGCAAGTTTCTACAGGGATACTATGATGCCTCAGGCGTGAGTTCCGATAGTTTTGATCAGGCAATCGAATTTTCTGGAGAAGGAGAGGTTGGTCTGACCCCAGCTATGATGGATAAGGGTATTCAGTTGCAAACGGCGGTGACCACATCGATTTATTACATGGGCTTTAATATGCTTGACCCCGTTGTGGGTGGCTCGACTGAGCGGGCGAGAAAACTGCGCCAAGCCATAGGGATTGCGGTCGATTTTGAAGAGTATATTTCTATTTTCTTAAATGGTCGTGGTGTTGCCTCACAGGGCATTCTACCTCCTGGGATATTTGGGAACGAAGAAGGCTCAGAAGGGATTAATCACTATCTGTATGATTGGCTAAATAATCAACCAAAAAGAAAAAACCTTGAGGTTGCTAAGCGGCTACTTGTTGAGGCGGGTTACCCTAACGGACGAGCGCGCGAGACGGGTAAACCACTGGCGCTCTATTTTGACGCTACCTCCTCAGGACCGGATGATAAAGCACGCTTGAACTGGTATCGAAAACAGTTTGCCAAGTTAGGTATCCAGTTAGTGATCAGAGCGACTGATTACAACCGCTTTCAGAGCAAGATTCGCAATGGGAATGCACAAATCTTTATGTGGGGCTGGAATGCAGATTATCCTGACCCTGAGAACTTCTTTTTTCTACTCTATGGCCAAAATGGCAAGGTTTCCAACGGTGGAGAGAATGCTACCAATTATCAGAACAGTGAGTTTGACCGCCTCTTTGAGCAGATGAGAAATGGTGAGAATGGCCCGGAAAGATTGTCTCAAATTAGGCAGCTCCAGGAGATTATTCGCCGTGATTCGCCCTGGCTGTTTGGCTTTCATCCAAAAGCCTTTTCGCTGTATCACGACTGGTACAAAAATCTTAAGACCAACCTGATGGCCAATAACCGGCTTAAGTATCAGCGTATAGACAGTGAATTTCGCAATAAAAAGCGTGAAGAGTGGAATAGCCCTGTTTTCTGGCCGATTGTGTTGATCGTGCTTCTACTACTCCTGGTGTTTATACCTGTTTGGTATATCTACCGGAAAAAGGAGCAGGAGACAGCGTTATGATTAACTATATCATCCGGCGCCTGCTCTATATGATTCCCCTTTTGCTTGGAGTTAACCTCATCACCTTTGTGCTCTTTTTTGTGGTGAACAGCCCCGATGATATGGCAAGGATGCATCTCGGGCAGAAGTATGTCACTGAAGAGGCCGTTAGCAAGTGGAAGAGCGAGCGAGGGTATGATTTGCCGCTTTTCTGGAACGATGAGCAAGAAGGCATTGAGAAAGTTGAGGAGACGATCTTTTTTGAAAAGTCGGTCGGGCTGTTTTTCCTTAATTTTGGCCGCTCAGATAACGGTCGTGATATTGCGGCAGATATTGGTCAAAGAATGTGGCCAAGTTTGGCAATTGCGCTGCCCTCTTTAATCGTCGGTCTGTTAGTCAATATCAGTTTTGCACTCTTAATGGTTTTTTTTAGAGCGAGCCGTCTGGCCTTGTGGGGGGTGACGTTATGCGTCGCACTCATGTCCATTTCAGGGCTGTTCTACATTATTGGTGGGCAGTTTCTGGTTGGAAAGCTACTGATGCTTGTGCCCATTTCAGGCTATGACACGGGTCTTGCGGCAATCAAATTTTTGATTTTACCGGTATTGATTGGTGTAGTGGGTGGGATCGGTTCGGGCGCGCGCTGGTATAGAACACTGTTCCTCGAAGAGATTGAAAAAGATTATGTGAGGACTGCTCGTGCAAAGGGACTTTCTGAAACGCGGGTTCTTTTTACCCATGTGCTACAAAACGCGATGATTCCAATCCTGACCGGTGTTGTGGTGATTCTGCCGTTGCTATTTATGGGAAGTTTACTGACAGAGTCCTTTTTCAGTATTCCTGGATTGGGTAGTTATACTATCGATGCGATTAACATGCAGGATTTTGCTATCGTTCGCTCGATGGTTTTCCTTGGCTCACTGCTGTACATATTTGGATTGCTGCTAACCGATATCTCCTATACGTTAGTAGATCCACGAGTGAGGCTCTCCTGATGGTGGTCTACTGGACAGATGGCCTGATCTTTTTTCTGGTCATTATGATTGTGTTGCTTGGCTGGCGAACAGCAGGTAAAGAACATCTGCGAAGGCCCTGGCGAAAAGTGGCAGAAAATCGAATGGGGATGGTCTCTTTGGTGGTGCTACTTTTCTTCGTCACGATAGGGCTGCTGGACTCGGTTCATTTCTATCCTGACCTAGAAGAGGGTTCAGCACATCAAAGCAATGAGGCGATCAGTCTATTTGATGAGTGGGTAACACCGATCCGGGTTCAGGATGAGAAAAGTTACTCAGCACCTTTTGCAAACCGGCTGTTTGCCAAAGAGATGGTTGAGCTGACGGATGGTCAGGTGGTTTGGGATTACCCACGTTTGCACTACGGTGGCGCGCATCTTCATGACGAAAGCAGGAAAACCGCAGATATCATCGGGCTGGCTGGGAAAGGGATGCTGCACGGATTGGCCATCTGGCTGCTGGCGATTCCGCTGATTTATTTTCTTAAGCAGCGGACGTTGAAAGGAGTTGGTCATAATCTGATCCCTATTTTCAAAGGAGAAACCGTGCTGCCGCTCAGAGCAATTGCGCTGACGTTTCTGTTTTTATCGATCCTGACCTGTTCTGCAGCCGAACTGGCACTGCACTATCATATCTTTGGAACCGATAAAGTCGGTCAGGACGTTTTTTATCAGGCACTTAAAAGTATTCGCACAGGCCTGATGATCGGTACATTAACAACATTAGTGATGCTCCCTTTGGCGCTAAGTTTTGGTATTCTTGCCGGTTTTTTTAGAGGCTGGGTTGATGACCTGATTCAGTATCTTTACACGACACTAAGCTCCATACCTGGTGTGCTGCTAATCGCCGCCTCTATCTTGATGATGCAGGTCTATATGGCGAATCATGAGGAGCAGTTCGCTAGCCTCGCTTTGCGGGCGGATATGCGACTTTTGTTTCTCTGTTTGATTTTGGGAATCACCAGCTGGACGGGGTTGTGTCGCCTGTTAAGGGCGGAGACGCTCAAGCTTAGAGAGATGGAATATGTACAGGCGGCAACAGCGATGGGTGTGAGGCGAAGTGTTATCCTCGTTAGACACATTCTACCCAACCTGTTTCATATTGTTTTGATATCGGTTGTGCTTGATTTTAGCGCCCTGGTGCTGGCTGAAGCAGTTCTTTCGTACGTCAATATTGGCGTCGATCCGACCACAAATAGCTGGGGGAATATGATCAATAGTGCAAGGCTGGAGATGGCACGAGAGCCGGTAGTCTGGTGGTCTTTGGCGGCAGCATTTACCTTTATGTTTACACTGGTTTTGGCAGCAAACTTGTTTGCTGACTCAGTTCGTGATGCCTTTGACCCACGCAGGGCAGCAGATTAATTAATTTTTTATATGAGTAGGCAGATGAGTTACACAACCATTATTCACGCGTCATCGTTAACAAATGATGAAGAAAAACAGATTACGGGAAAAATCCCAGGTGAGCTTATTCAGCGGGAAGGTTACTACCGATTAATCCATTCAGGAAAAGTCGAAAGAGCGATGCTTGAACAGTTGAGAGTGCAATTCGATTTTGATCTGAATTGCCTGCCAGAATCATTTAATCCTGAAGAGGTTGGACTGCTAATAACCGATATGGATTCGACGCTAATCGCAATTGAATGCATCGACGAGATAGCCGATATGCAGGGAATAAAAGCTGAGGTTTCTGAGATTACAGAAGCGGCGATGCGTGGGGAACTTGATTTTGCCGCCTCGCTCAAAAAACGAGTGGCACTGCTTGCGGGGCTTCCAGCAGATCAACTACAGCGGGTTTACGATGAACGGTTGAGGTTAAATCCTGGTGCAGACAAGATGCTGGCCGGGCTAAAGCAAAAAGGGATAAAAACAGCGCTGGTTTCTGGTGGGTTTACCTTTTTCACCAACCAGTTGAAAGGGGAAATCGGGTTAGATTACACGCTAGCTAACACGCTGGAAATTGAGAATGGCAAGCTAACGGGAAGGGTCTCGGGAGATATTGTTGGTGCCGAGGCCAAGGCGGCGTTGCTACAAAGTTTATGCAAAGAGCTGGGCATCACGACTAACCAGGTGATTGCCATGGGAGATGGCGCAAATGACCTGTTGATGCTCGAAAAAGCGGGGCTAAGTGTTGCATATCACGCTAAGCCAGCAGTGCGTGAGGCCACTTCGGTTGCTTTCGACCACTCTGGTCTCGAAGGGGTTTGTCACCTTCTTCAACTGTGAACTGCTGTTGATGAATAAAACGCTTCTGTCTGTTCGAAATCTGAGAACTGTCTTTGTGCAAGGCGGTCAGCAGCAAGTTGCAGTGGATGATATTAGTTTTGAAATTCAGGCGGGAAAAAGCTTTGCGCTGGTGGGCGAGTCAGGCTCCGGGAAGTCAGTCTCAGCGCTTTCTGTATTGAGGCTACTGCCGTCAAATGGAAAAATCATTCAAGGTAGCGCGCTTTACCGGGGGGAAGATCTTTTCTTAAAGCCAGAGTCACAAATGCGCTCGGTTCGTGGCAAGCGGATTGCGATCATCTTTCAGGATCCAATGAGCTCGTTGAATCCGGTTATGACAATTGGTCAGCAGATTGGAGAGGCCATTCTAATTCACAGGCGGATTGATCGTGATCAGCTAAAAGTGCGCATTGTTGAATTGCTTGATCAGGTCGGCCTACCTTTTGCTGCAAGGCGAGCGGGTGAGTATCCACATCAACTTTCTGGTGGCATGCGCCAGCGAGTGATGATTGCGATTGCCCTGGCAGGCGAGCCTGAGCTGGTCATTGCGGACGAACCGACAACAGCTTTGGATGTGACCATTCAGGCGCAAGTGTTAGCGCTTCTGAAAGAGCTCCAGCAGCGTAATGGTATGGCGCTCTGGTTGATTACCCATGATTTTGGCATTGTCTCGGAAATAGCGGACCATGTTGCGGTGATGCAAAAAGGCAAGCTTGTTGAACAGGCTGAGTGCAGCCGTTTTTTCAGCCATCCACAACACCCTTACACGCTCGAACTTTTCAAAGCGGTTCCCTCTATTGACCACTGCCAGCGACAAGAAGAGGATGTTACGAAGGGTGTTCTACTGAAGCTGGATCGGTTTAAAGTTTTTTACCCCATTCGAAAAGGCCTGCTTAAAAAAGTGGTTGACCATGTTCGTGCGGTGGACGAGGTTAGTTTTGAGTTGAAAAAAGGTGAAACTTTAGCGCTAGTGGGGGAGTCAGGCTGCGGCAAAACAACATTGGGAAAAGGGCTGCTGCAACTGATACCCAATTCTGGTGGCACAGTCCAGTTTGATGATTTAGATCTAAATAGCCTGAGCCAGCGCGAACTAAGGCAAGCGAGAAGGAAGCTACAGATTATTTTTCAGGACCCATTTTCATCAATGAATCCACGGATGCTGGTGGGTGAAATTATTGCCGAAGGAATGAAGGCGCTAAACGGTGAGTTGAGTGAAGAGGCGCGGCGTAAGCGTGTGGAAAAATTGCTCAGTCAGGTTGGGCTGCCTGCGGAGTCTCGACTGCGCTACCCGCATGAATTCTCTGGAGGGCAGCGCCAGAGGATTTGTATTGCCCGCGCATTGGCAGTGAATCCCGAGTTAATTGTTTGCGATGAGCCAACCAGCGCACTTGATGTTTCGGTTCAGGCGCAAATTATCGAGCTATTGAAAACATTGCAAAAAGAGAAGGGGCTTAGCTACCTGTTTATTAGCCATGATTTGGCTGTTGTGGCAGAAATTGCCCACCGAGTCGCGGTAATGAAAGAGGGGCGGATAGTCGAAATAGGTGAGACCGAGCAGGTCCTCAAAAATCCTCAACATCCTTATACAAAGACGCTGATTTCCGCAGTTCCCAAGTTGAACGCTGAAGGCTTTAAGAAGATTGAATTAAGTCATTAGCCTAGTAAGCGGGAATAGAAAAAGCATCACCGATGCTGAGCTGGATTAAGCTGTCGGTTTGGTAATATCCACATTGACCTTCAAGCGCTGGCCCGGCTTGAGGTATTTTCCGATACGCTTGCGATTCCATTTTCGTAAATCAGGAATTGAAACGTTAAATTTACGAGCAATCAGGTAGAGCGAGTCACCTGAACGAACCGTATAGTTAATCGATTTAAATGGGTTAATAGGTGAAGCGTTTTTATTGCGACTACTTTTTGTCCAGATGGCCAGCTTTTGGCCGAGCTTTAGCGTGTCCCGAGGCGCCATATTATTCCAGGAGGCGAGTTGACGAGTTGAAATCGAGTGGCTGCGGGCTATATCCCATAATGTATCCCCCGATTTCACAGTATGAATCTGCTTGTGTCCTTTTCTGTTTGCAGACAGTTTGGCCAGATTCCGTTGCGGTTGACTGAGACTATAATGAGTCAGACTTTGTGTAGAGGTTGGGATCAATAAATGCTTTCCAGCCCGGATAGAATGGCCATGAATATCATTAACTTTTTTAATCACGGCAACCGAAGTGTTATATCGGTCGGCAATGTGGCTGAGTGTTTCACGACTGCGGATACGGTGTCGTGTCCATTTGACGCGTTTGTTTGATGGACGTTTTGCCAGTTTTTCTTTAAACCCTTCACTTTTTGCCACCGGGATGAGCAGGCGATGCGGCCCTTCAGGATCGGTTGACCAGCGATTAAAGCCAGGGTTGAATTTATAGAGCTCTTCGATGGTCATTTCAGCCATTTCAGCAGCGAGAGCCAGATCAAGTTGTGAGCCGGTGTCGATGGCGTTGAACTGGGGCTGGTTAGGGATATCAATTAGCTCGACACCATACTTCTCAGCATTGGCAAGAATGTCGGCAATAGCGAGTAAACGGGGAACGTATGAGAGCGTTTCTTTAGGCAGGTTGAGTGACCAGTAGTCGGTTTCTTGATGCCGTTTTTTGTTTTTCCTTATGGCTTTGTTAACGGTTCCTCCACCCGAATTATAAGCGGCAAGCGCGAGTAACCAGTCATCATCAAACCGCTTGCTAAGGCGACTTAGGTAATCGAGTGCGCTCTGAGTCGAGGCATAGATATCCCGGCGTCCATCATACCACCAGTTTTGCTTGAGTCCGAAGCTTTTGCCAGTTGAAGGGATAAATTGCCAGATTCCCGCTGCCCGGCCATGAGAATAGGCAAACGGCTGGAAAGCACTTTCCACGATGGGCAATAACGCCAGCTCGGTCGGCATATTGCGCTGCTCAGTTTCGTTAACAATATAATAAAGGTAGGGTATAGCACGTTTTTGAACGCGTTTTAGATAAGAAGGGTGCTTCAGGTACCAATTACGCTCCTGTTCAACTCGTTTGTGGTCAAAATCACTTAGGCCATAACCTTTGAATAGTCGGCCCCAGAGGTTTTCAACTGACTGAGGTTTTGCTGGTATTGTGGCTGTATTCTCTGCTTCAGGAGTGATACTGCGTTCTGAAATCCCTGTGGATACTGGCGAAGCTGTCTGTGTCTCTGCGGGTTTTTCTACAGGTATTAGTGCACAGCCGCTCAAGACAATTGAGAGGACGAGTGAGACTGCGATAGTCGTTTTTGTTGTTTTCCTCATGGGGTGCTATTTTAGTATAAATTCCCGAAAAAATTGTGACATAAACGCTATTATATAATGAAATTATCACCGCGACCTTCTCATTGCATCGGTTGCCGAGGCGAATTCTGTAAATGGTACGAGACAGCCGTTGGAAAGGCTATTTATCAGCAGGAACGATCTTTATTACTAA
>QNFJ01000009.1 GCA_003646305.1 Gammaproteobacteria bacterium
AAGGCTGATGAACCTGCACCCGCACTCATTGCAGCCCTCATCAACACCCTGGATTATGACCTCGATTCGGTCACATCAAAATGAAGAAAGAGATATGACAGACCTTAAAGCCCCATCACGATCTACCCCGGAAACCCACCAACGTAATGCAACGAAGCTGGCGAGGATCCCAATTAAAGTCGAAAAACCCGAAACACTTTTACGCAAACCATCGTGGATTAGAGCAAAAGTTGCTTCAGGACAGAACATCAGCAAGATTAAAAAAACCCTTCGCAAGCATAAGCTTTTCACCGTTTGTGAAGAGGCTGCCTGCCCCAACCTCGGTGAATGCTTTAACGGTGGAACCGCCACCTTTATGATCATGGGCGATATCTGTACCCGCCGCTGTCCTTTTTGTGATGTGGCGCATGGCAAGCCCAAACCACTCGATACAGACGAACCTAAAAACCTTGCCGAAACGATTAATGAGATGGCACTCAAGTACGTTGTAATCACTTCTGTTGATCGCGATGATCTTCGCGATGGCGGAGCAGGCCATTTTGCAGATTGTATTGATGCAACACGGGAAATATCACCTAATACCAGGATTGAAGTGCTCGTACCTGACTTTCGAGGTCGCATGGAGAAAGCGCTCGATATTTTAGAGAACAGTCCACCTGATGTTTTTAACCATAATCTGGAAACGGTGCCACGGCTTTATAAACAGTCTCGTCCTGGTGCAGATTACCAGTGGTCGCTAACACTTCTTGATGAATATAAAAAACGACAGCCCAAGCGGCTCACAAAATCGGGACTGATGGTTGGACTGGGTGAAGAACTCGATGAGGTTAGAATGGTGATGCAGGATCTTAGAGATCACCAATGCGATATGCTCACCATTGGTCAATACCTGCAACCCAGCCAAGACCACCTACCCGTTTCACGCTATATCACACCTGAAGAGTTTGAGCAGCTTGCCGAGGTTGGCCGAAAAATGGGCTTCCTGCACGTTGCAAGTGCGCCGATGGTTCGCTCTTCTTATCATGCGGACAATCAGGCTGAATCACTTTTTGAAGGCAACGACTAAGTGGAGAATGATTATCTCGCTATCCGCATTATCGAGAATAGCTTGCTACCACCGGGCGGACCAATTTTACTGGCATTATTTACCTTGCTGCTGGTTATTATTTTCCGAAGAATGATAGCGATCACTTTTTTAACGGTTGCCATTCTACTAATCTACTTTACGGCTATCCCTGTTACAACAGGCTGGTTAAATGGTCTTATAGATATTCCAGAGCCTTTTGACATTGAGAATCAAGAAGCCGATGCCATTGTTGTTCTCGGTGCGAGCCGCTACCGAAATGCACCAGAATATGGTGGAGACACCGTCTTTGGGTTTGGACTAGAGCGAATCCGCTATGCCGCATGGCTGCAGAAAAGAACAGACCTCCCACTTTTAACCAGTGGAGGAACACCCACAGGAGAAACAGTTTCTGAAGCCGAGCTAATGGAGGAAGTACTTGAGAAAGAATTCTCTGTACCGGTTAAATGGGTCGAAACAAAAAGCAAAACAACCTGGGAAAATGCACTCTACTCAAGCAATCTCCTCAAACAAAACAACATAAATACCATCGCCCTAGTCACTCACGCCTGGCATATGTCCAGAGCAAAAGAGGCCTTTGAAAAGAACGGTGTAACCGTCCTTCCTGCTGCAACGCGCTTTTACAGTAAAGACCCACTTAGCAAGGGCCCCCTGGGCTGGATACCCAACGCCTCCGCGCAATACCAAAACTGGTATCTTTTTCATGAAATAGCAGGGCGTTGGTGGTACAAATTCAAATATGAATAAACTGCAGTGTTAGCCAAATAGCGCAACAGGACAGCCCTGCTCAAGCCACGCATCAACTGCTTCAGCACTCATTGGTTTTGAGAAATAGTATCCCTGACCTTTTTCACACCCCATACCAGCTAGGGTACTCGCTTGCCACTCTTCCTCAATCCCCTCGGCTATAACTTCCAGGCTCAAACCATGAGCCAACATCACAATAGCTTTAACCATTGCCTTACCTTTATCATCATCCATTTTGTTGATAAAACTACGATCAATTTTTAAAATATCAAAAGGAAACCGATGCAGGTAGCTCAAAGATGAGTAACCGGTGCCAAAATCATCCATACTCAATTCGACACCCAATCGCTTGATCTCCCCAAATTTAGATAACGTAGAGTCATCTTCATCCACCAGCACATTTTCAGTCACTTCAACTCTAAGTGCAGAAGGGTTTAAACCGGAGCCGCTCAGTGCGCTCTGAATATCAGCCACAAGATCCCCTTTTGCAAACTGCTGACCTGCCACATTAATGCTAACGGAGAAACACGCAGCCTGAGGGAATCTTTTCTGCCATGCCATTAACTGTAGCGTAGCCTCTTTGAGAACAAACTGGCCTATATCGATAATTAGCCCTGACTCTTCTGCAAGAGGTAAGAAGTCCGCCGGCAAAATAAACCCTTTCTCGGGGTGCTGCCAACGAATCAGCGCTTCAAAGCCGACAATATCGGAAGTAATCAGGCTTGTTATAGGCTGGTACCAGACTTCCAGCTGCCTGGCGTGTATAGCCTCCCGCAGCTCATTTTCCTGCTGCAGCTGTAAAATTGCCTGGCCGTGTAAAGACTGATTAAATAGTTGCAAACCGGAGCCACCCTTCGCCTTCATCCGGTACATTGCGATATCCGCATCACGTAGCATCTCATCGGGCGTATTATATCGATCATCATATTCGACAATACCGATACTTCCGCCTGTTTTGACTTCATGACCCTGTACTACAAATGGTTTCTTTAGTACCGTCAGAATGCGTTCTGCGATTTGTTTTATTTCTGCCAAAGAGCCCGAGTCAATGATCAAAGAAAACTCATCTCCACCCATACGAGCAAGCGTATCCTCAACCCGAAGACACTCAGAAATCCTTTGACTGACCTGCTTCAGCAGCTCATCTCCCGCCTGATGGCCCAGACTATCATTAACCAGTTTAAAGCGATCAAGATCCATAAATAAAACAGCAAAGCTTCCTACCTCACCCCGCGCCCGTCTCAGCATCGCCTGTTCCAGCCGGTCATTTAAGAGCTCGCGATTAGGTAATCCCGTTAACGCATCATGCAATGAGGCATGCCGAAGTTCCTCTTCTGCTGCCTTTCTATCGGTGATATCCAAAATATTAGCAACAATAGAATCTGCTCCTCCCTGTTCATCTTCAAGCATTGCGGAGGCGATCAAAACGTGTCTCTCCTCCCCTTCTCCGCCTATTAACGAGGCTTCAAAGCTATTCGCAAGCCCTGATTCAAGCAATTTAAATTGCACACGAATCTGCTCCACACTATTCGCTGTAAAGAAATCTTCCCACGATAATTTTTGTAACGCTTCTAGATCTCTCACGCCCAAAAGGTCCAGTAACGTCCGGTTTGCATAAATTGTTTTCTGCTTTTCTGCTGAAATCCGCCAAACGCCCGACTGACTATTTTCTGTTAACACCCGATAGTGCTCTTCTGTTCGACTGAGTTCTTCATACACTCGAACTTGTTCGGTCTGGTCAGTGGTAATGCCGGTAATACCAATAACTCTTTGCTGCTCATCAAAAATTGGCATCAACAAATTCTCGAAACTACGCCCCCTGTATTCGAGTGTGGCAGTCACGGTCTCTCCTTTTAGCGCGCGCCTCACTCCTAGTAGAAATTCAGGCCGTTCTCGATGCAGACTGAAAATATTACTGCCAATGGTCCGTTTCTCACTGGCATGTAACAGCGCCATCGCCTTACCTTTACAGAGGGTAAAAATGCCATTCTCATCAAGTGTAAAAATCAGGATTGGTGCAGATTCAACGATTTTTTCTATCTGCCTATCCCTAAGACGCAATAACCGTTCAGCCTTTTTTTGATCTGAAATATCGCGATAAATACCCTGAAAACCAATATGTCTATTGTTTGCATCAAACAGAGGTCGGGTGCGTGCCGAAGTCGGCACTACTTTTCCACCTTTATGCCGAAAATCTAACTCGAAATGAGAATCTGGTTTTTCACCTGACAAAAAAGCTCGAGTCCTTTCTCTACTCAGATTTAAAGAGGCCTCAGTCAACGTCTTACCGTAATGCTCGCCAATCAGTTCCTCACGCCTATAGCCAGTCATTCGCTCAAAACCACGATTGACTGCAACCAAACAACCTTCCACTGTAAACAGCGCAATACCGTCGTTTGCATTCTCAAAAATTGCTTCGAAATCAACCTGAAAGGTGTTCACGCTATCGGCTTACTCCTACCCACTTTGGGCATATAGGTTTCTAATCCTTTAAGAATAGTCTCTGCTCCAGTTCTTTCAAGCGACCAATGGTTCCAACATCGAGCCAAAAACCTGGGTACAGCTCACCTGACACTTCGTGATTAGCCATTGCTTTGCGTAATAGTGGAGCCAGAGGAAACTTGCCCGCCTGACACTGACTGAATAAACCGGGATCATAAACACCAATTCCGCTAAAGGTGTGTCTTGGCCCCTCTTCATCAAAGACCAAACCCTCCTTAAGAGAAAAATCACCCTTCAGATTATGATTCGGGTTAGAAACCAGTACAAGATGAGCCTTACCTGACAGGTTCATCGGCAAAGTATGAAAAGGAAAATCGGTGGCAATATCACCATTCACCACCAAAAAGGGCCGGTCACCCAAAAGCGGTAAAGCTCGATGTATACCGCCACCTGTTTCAAGCCCGACCTCTCCTTCTTTGGAGTAACTGATTTCGCAACCTAACTGGCGGCCATCCCCAAGCCTATCGATAATTTTCTGGCCCAAATGTGCAACATTGATCACCAGTTCTGTAAAACCAGATTCAACCAGGTTTTTAATTGTCCATTCAATCAAGGGACGACCCGCAACCTCAATCAGTGGCTTAGGGGTATGATCAGTCAGAGGTCGAAGACGCTCTCCCCTTCCGGCCGCCAAAATCATCACCTTCACGATATTGCAACTCGCAGTTTTGGTATAACCTGTTCATCAATTATTTGGCCCAATTTCGAAAACTGTTCTCTGCGACGGCAAATCGCCCGAACATAATCGAGCGTTCGAGGAATATCCGCCAAATAGCCCTCTTTTCCATCACGTAGTTTGAGGCGGGAGAAAATGCCAATCGCTTTCATGTGTCGCTGCATCCCCATAAGATCAAACCAATAAAGAAACTGGTTAAACGGGACAGTTGTGACATCTGCATTAATCAGTTTCTGGTGATAGCTCTGTAACCAACCTTCAATTCGCTCATCGGGCCAACTGATATAGCAATCTCTCAGCAGTGAGACCAAATCGTAAGTGATTGGGCCAATCACTGCATCCTGAAAGTCGATAATACCGGGGTTACCATTTTCAGTGACCATCAGATTTCTCGAGTGATAATCACGATGGACACAAGCTGATGGCTGTTCCAGTGCTGAACTCACCAGCTCTGTCCGCGCATCGTCAAGTATCAGCTGATCTGTTTCTGGCAGCTCAATACATAGTAACTTCTCTAAAAACCATTCTTGAAACAGCCCCATTTCCTGTCTAAGTAGCAATTCATCATACGCAGGCAAGTTAGAATCAACTTTATCAACTCCAAGCTGTAGTTTAAGCAGTGAATCCAGCGCATCAGCATAAAGACCGCCTGCCTGGTCAGGGCTGAGCTTTTCAAGATAACTGACCTTCCCGAGATCATCTAACAATAAAAAGCCCCGTTCTCTATCCTCCATGAGAATACGGGGAACATTGATACCCACCTCTGCAAACAGTTTTGCCACCCGAATAAATGGGCCAACATCTTCCTCTTTGGGTGGTGCATCCATAACAATCCAGCTTGTGTCCTCTCTGATCACTCGGAAATAACGACGAAAACTGGCATCACTTGATGCAGGTTCGATGCTAAAATCATCGTTACCAAACTTCGTCCTTAACCACTCAATGATCTCTCCAAGTCGTTTATCGTTAATCAACTCTCTTTCCCTTAATTTCATCGCAAATTCACCCTTTCAAGGACAATAAAATAGCCTCTTCAGGTTGAAGAATTGTTCATTCTATGCGATTTTATGCGGGTTCAGTAATCAATAAAATATGGCTCACCCAATTCACCTTCAAAAGACCCTCTTTTTACCGCTACTTATTAGCTTGTTGACCTCCTCCCCCTTGGCCCTTTCTGCGGAAAACAAATCGGACTGGGATTGCCATCAAGATGAAGTGAGCGGCGAATGGTCGTGTGTTACTGAAAAAGCTAAACAGGCTCCTCATAGCGAGAAGCTTCCAGTGATTGTTGAAAAAACCACCGCTTCGACAACCCCCGCAATAAAAGTCACTAAACCAGAACAGGCTGAGAAGCAGAAACAATTTAAACCCACAGCAATTGCTGAGGTTGCGAAAGAGCCAGCACCTGGCTGGGCCTGCAAACTCGATAAAGAAAAAAGTGGTTGGGACTGTACACTGAGTGGCCCTGATCCGCAGGGCAAGCTGCATCCTCCCCGCCCTCTGGATTATGCCCAGAATGGTTCAGAACCGTTAGCCCCTTCAGATAATGATGCGTTGATGTTTCAAAATATGCTTGACGTCATACCTCAGGACCCCTGGGGAAATTGCAGTAGCGAACTCGGCGGCCCAACCATTTCTCGTCACGAAGCGACAAGTACGATCCGCCAGCAATCTCCAGCATATATTGAGTCAGACTTTTCTGAAGCATTAGAAAATGACGAAGTCGTTACTTTCACAGGAAATGTCGATTTTAAGCGGGCAGATCAAACGCTTCGTGCAGACAGGCTCACCCACGACCAATTTGCCAATAGCATCAGTGCACAGGGAAATGTGCTTTATCATGAAGAGGGGGTGACCTTTCAGAGCGAAAAAAGCTTCATGTGGCTCAACTCAGACAAAGGAAAACTACACAATTCAAAGTTTATTTTTGAAACTATTCCTGCTCGTGGTGGATCACAACTGACTACGCTCGAAAGTAAAACCCTGTCTCACCATCGCGATATTACCTACACAACCTGCCGCCCTGGCAATCAGGATTGGGAACTAGAGGCAAACGAACTAACACTGGATCAGGAAAATGGCGTTGGGATTGCTGAAAATGTCTGGGTTTCTTTTAAAGACATTCCACTCTTTTATTCTCCCTGGCTCACCTTCCCACTTGATGACCGGCGTAAATCAGGCTTCCTTATGCCAAGTATTGGTAGCGGTGATAAAACCGGATTTGATCTTAGCACACCCTATTACTGGAATATTGCACCCAATTACGATGCAACGATTACCCCGCGTTATCTTTCTCGCCGCGGCTTATTGCTAGGAGCAGAACTTCGTTACCTGTCAGAACGTAGTGAGGGGGAAGTTGCCGCTGAAATTATTGCAAATGACAGGCAAACTGATGACACGCGTGGACAAATAACTTTAGAAAATAAAACCCGCTTCAGTGACCGCCTGAGCAGCAAAATCGATATAAACCTTGTCTCGGACGACGACTACCTTGATGACTACGGAAACTCTCTTTCTATTAACGACACAAGCCACCTTCTAAACCGTGCTGACCTCAATTACCAAGGAAGTGGTTGGTCCCTTTTAGGCCGGGTCGACGGTTATCAAACAATTGATCATAATATTGATCATGATGACCTGCCTTATCGACGGTTACCACAAATCCTCTTCAACATGGATGAACACTCTGGACCCGCCGAGAGTAAACTCAATCTGCAAACAGAATTTATCTACTTTGACAGGGGTGACCGCGTCACAGGAAAAAGACTGAATATCCAGCCAGAAATCTCTTTCCCAATGCGCACAGCGGCAACTTTCCTAACACCTACCCTGGCACTACAAGCGACCCAATATTGGCTGGATGATCCCACCAAGGGAACTGACAATATCACCCGAACACTCCCAATCCTTTCTGTCGATAGTGGCCTGTTCTTCGAGCGTGATCTGAAATTTTCCGAGCAAAGTTGGCAGCAAACACTTGAACCCAGGCTCTTCTATCTCTATGTGCCGCACGAAGACCAGGATGACATTCCAATCTTTGACACGGGTGAATATGACTTCAGCTTTAGCCAGTTATTTCGTGACAACCGTTTCAATGGTCTCGACCGTACCGCTGACGCTAACCAGCTGACTGCCGCTTTAACAACCCGATTTATTGAATCAGAAACGGGCCGAGAACGGCTAGGCGCAAGTATTGGTCAGATATTCTATTTTAAGGACCGTGAAGTTACGCTGCCTGGTGAACCCATTTTGACTAATAGCAGCTCTGATATGATTGCTGAAATTGATGCCATTTTGACAGATCACTGGACTTTTCGGACGGACTATCAATGGGATCCTCACGAAGGTGCCTCAAAAAAAGCTTCCGCATCACTTCGTTACAGAGACAGCATTGATCGACTCTTTAATCTCGCCTATCAATTTCGCGAGGATACACTCGACCAGACAGATGTTTCATTACGCTGGCCAATTACTGAAACCTGGCACGGTGTTGCTCGCTGGAATTATTCACTTCGTGATCAGATTACTTTGGATAGCTTTTTAGGTGTTGAAAAAGAGAGCTGTTGCTGGCGGTTCAAATTTCTTGTCCGTAATTCCGTTGATGACGCAAACAGTGACCCAGAGACAACTTTCTTCTTCCAGCTCGAGCTCAAAGGACTAAGCAGTTTTGGCGACAAACTGGGACAAAAACTATCCGATGAAATACCCGGCTATCGTCTGCCTGAAAACAGATAACTTCCAACTTATTTAAAACAGAAAACAATGCACCATAAACCAGCAAAAAAACTGCTCCTGCTCCTTCTTTTAGTAATAACGGGGCTAATTACCCCGACACAGATCATCGCAAAGGAACTGGATCGTATTGTCGCAATCGTTGAGGATGGCGTGATTTTAAATAGCGAACTGGAACGTAAGCTTCTCTCCGTTAAACAGAAACTACAGGCAAAAAATACTCAGCTGCCTCCTGATTCTATTATCCGCAGGCAGCTTCTTGAACGGATGATACTAACCAAAATTCAGCGCCAAATGGCTGCCAGAGGCGGGATCACCGCCGATAATGAGACCCTGCAAAAAGCAGTTATGCGAATTGCAGAGGGTAACGGCATGACCGTTCAGGAATTTCGTAAAACACTTGATCAACAGGGTATCAGCTACGAAGATTTCCTCAATGATCTCCGCAATGAGGTTATCCTTAACCGACTTCGTTCCAGCATTGTAGATCGTAATATTAAAGTCTCTGACCATGAAATAGATCGCCTGTTAGAAACACAGGGAAAACATGGCGGTAACCAGCAGGCAGAGTTTCAAATAGGTCATATTTTAATCGCAACACCCGAAGCGGCCTCACCATCCCAGATACAACAAACACGCGCTCGTGCTGAAGAAATTACCCAAGAGCTCAAAAATGGGCGTGATTTCAAGAAAACAGCCGTCAGTGTTTCCGATGGCGGGCAAGCACTTCAAGGCGGGGAACTCGGCTGGCGAAAGCTGGAGCAGCTGCCAACCTTATTTGCAGAGTTAATCCTTAAAATGCAGCAGGATGATATTGAAGGCCCCATTCAGAGCCCCAGCGGTTTTCACATCATTAAACTGCTTAATATCAGAGGTGTTCAGAAACATATGATTTCTCAAACACGTGTCCGGCATATCCTTATCAAAACAAATGACCTTGTCTCTGATGAAGATGCAAAAAAGAGACTCATGGACATTAAAGAGCGGCTAGAAAGTGGTGAAGACTTCTCCACGCTTGCACGGGCTCACTCTGATGACACCAGTTCTGCCATTAAAGGCGGCGAATTAGGCTGGGTTAGTCAGGGAGTACTTGTAAAACCTTTCCAGGAGACAATGAATAAACTGCCAATCGGTACATTAAGTGAGCCTGTCCAGACTCAATTCGGCTGGCACCTCATCGAAGTACAGGAAAGAAAAAATCGCGATAACACAGCTGAATATAAACGAAATAAGGCCCGTGAACTCATCCGTAGACGCAAAATAGAAGAAGAAAATGAACTTTGGTTGCGCAGAATCCGTGATGAGGCTTACATTGAAATTCGACTCGAAGAATAAACGTTAAAAATGGCCCCTATCGTTCGCATTGCCTTCACCCCCGGTGAACCGGCAGGAATTGGCCCAGACCTCACTGCCTTAATCGCGCAACAAACACTGCCCTGCGAGTTCACAGCCTTTGCTGACCCGGATCTATTGCTTGCTCGTGCACAACAATTAGGCATCCAGCTAACGGTTCGTGAAACCACACTTCAGGCTCCACCTCAAAAGCATAAACAGGGAGAAATTGCCGTTATTCCTACTCCGCTGAACTTCAAAAGCACTGCTGGACAAATTGACCAGCGCTCAGCGAACTATGTTCTAAATACAATCAAGACCGCCACACAGGCCTGCCTGAACGGACACTACAACGCATTGGTAACCGGCCCAGTCAACAAAGCCATCATCAACGATGCCGGCTTCACTTTTTCTGGTCATACTGAATTTATCGCGAAGTTGAGCGGAGGGCACCCCGTGATGATGCTCGCAACGGATAAACTACGAGTCGCCCTGGCGACAACACACCTTCCACTCAGTCAGGTTCCTTCCGCAATCAACCAGGAAACCATCGAAAAGGTTCTGAGAATTCTGCACCATGACTTGACCGTACTCTTTGATATTAATGAGCCTCGTCTTCTCGTATGCGGCCTTAACCCTCATGCAGGAGAAGAGGGACATCTAGGACAAGAAGAAATTGAAATCATAACCCCAGTCATTAAAAAACTTCAGAAAGAGGGGCTCAATATCACGGGGCCATTACCTGCTGATACGTTGTTTACGCCACAACATCTCAACCGAGCCGATGCGGTATTAGCTATGTACCACGATCAGGGACTCCCGGTTCTTAAATATGCAGGTTTTGGAAAGGCAACTAATATTACCCTGGGGCTCCCCATCATCCGTACTTCCGTTGACCACGGAACGGCCCTCAACCTAGCTGGAAGCGGCAAAATAAACTGTGGGAGTATTGGCGCAGCGATTAAGCAGGCGATTATTCTTTGTGAGAATAAAACACAGTGAAACGAAAAGAGGTTATCTAGACGCCCTAACAAATTTAACCGGATTTACTTTTTTCCCTTTCCGTAAGACCTCAAGGTGCACATGAGGACCTGTTGAGCGTCCCGTTGATCCCATCTTAGCGATAGCATCACCTTGTCTCACAACATCCCCCACCTTCACAAGAAACTCTTTATTGTGTCCATACCGAGTTACATATCCTTTGCCATGATCAATCTCAACCATATTCCCGTAGTTATGCCGGTCAGAAGCCCAGGTGACGACACCTGACGCCATAGCGATCACATCTGAACCTTCACGCCCCGCAAAGTCAACACCATGATGCCAGGTTTTTCGGCCTGTAAAGGGGTCTGTCCTCTTGCCAAAATAAGAGGATAACCAACCCTTTTTAATAGGTCTTCCTGCTGGCTTGAACTCTTTTTGAGATAACTTCCCAGACAAAGTTATTTCGAGCGCATTGAGCTGCTGCTCTTTTTCCTGTAACTGCACAAAAAGCTGACTGATCGATACCCGAATACTATTCTCATCATGCACCTCGCCTTCTCTGCCGGCTGTTATTCCTCCCAGCGCCGGTGGCAAAGAAAAGTTAAATTCCTTTTCACCTAAACCGGCTGTTTTTGCCATACGCTGGCCAACAGCGTTCAATCTAAGCATTTGTGCCTGTAGTTGACCCAACTTAACAGCCAACCCATTTAAGTCGGACTGGCTCTTCTGCTGGAGCTCTATCAGCCTGTTTTTTTGATCGCCTAACTCTTTCTGCAATGGTTCTATTAAAGCCACCTTTTCATATGATGCTGCCGAAAAGGTTGGCGCAAGCTTGGAGCCCATATAAAAAGCCAGACTCAAAGCGGGTATGACAACAAACAGAGCTGTAAACAGCATTACCTTCTTAAGGGTAAGCGTTTGTGTGCCATTTTTTGATAGAAGGAAAATTTGCATCTCTAATCTCGATGAGTATTCTTTAAGTTAACTTGGAGACTGTAGGCCTCAATGAAAAAGCTGAATACACTGTTAAATGCTTCACCAAATGGGCTTAAGCCTATCCTGTTTAAAATTAGCGAGAACAACCGCGTTACGTTCTACCTCAAAAAGCAGCTTCCTGACTTTATCGCCTCACACTGCAACCAGTGCACTATAAGAGAAAAGCAGTTAACCATCCTTGTTGACAGCGCTATTTGGGTCTCGCAATTACGTTTTTATACGCCCACTCTGCTCGAAACAATCAACCGGCAACTGCCTTACCACTTTAATTCAATAAAAATCCGAGTGTTACCTAATATTCTAGCAAGTCGGCCAACACCTGTTGATTCAAAAACAGTCCCATCAAAAGCGGTTATTGAGCTATTGCAGGAGTCTGCTGAGCACTTCGAAGAAAATGACCTAAAACATTCCCTTCAGCGCCTTAGCAACACACTCAAATCTCTATCCTAGAGTGTAAGGCTAGTCTAAAAGAAATATTTTTCTGTGAACGATTTACCGTTTTAAGTCAGCTAACCGGAATGGGTCTTATATAAGAAATAGGAACATCATCGTCTTCCGTAAATATTACCTCTTCCCATGCCTCTTTGTTTTTCAAAAGCTCCCGGAGTAGCTGATTATTTAGCGCATGCCCAGACTTACAGCCTGTAAAAGCACCAATCAAACTGTGCCCAAGCAGATACAGATCCCCAATGGCATCGAGAATTTTGTGTTTTACAAATTCATCTTCGTAACGAAGGCCGTCTTCATTTAAAACACGGTAGTCATCGACAACAATTGCATTATCCATGCTTCCCCCCAGAGCCAGTTCTCTCTTTCTAAGCGCCTCGATATCCTTCATAAAGCCAAATGTCCTGGCTCGACTGACCTCTTTTACAAACGAGGTTGAAGAAAAATCGATCGAGGCCATCTGAGGCCGGTTTTTAAATGCAGGATGGTCAAACTCAATCGAAAATGAAACTTTAAAACCATCAAAAGGTTCAAAGCAGGCCCACTTATCACCCTCTTTAACAATCACTTTCTGCTTAATACGAATGAATTTCTTCGGAGCATCTTGCTCTTCTACACCTGCCGATTGCAAAAGAAAAACGAAGGGACCTGCACTTCCATCCATAATCGGAACTTCTGGTGCACTCACATCAATGCAGGCATTATCAATACCAAGCCCCGCAATAGCCGACAACAGATGCTCTACGGTAGAAATTCTCACCCCATCTTGTACCAGACAGGTCGACAACTGGGTATCCCCAACATTTTCTGGCTTAGCTTTAATCGTAACCGGCTCATCAAGATCAACTCGACGAAAAACAATCCCTGTATTGGGTGCAGAAGGCCTTAACGTAAGATAAATCTTTTCGCCAGTATGAAGCCCGACACCCGTTGCGCGGATAACATTTTTCAATGTTCTCTGTTTAATCATTTAGTTTCTCATCTAGCCACATGCATAATTCACGGAATTGTAACATAAGCTATTTCCACACAAAACGAACCCCGCTACAAAAGGATTATAAGGCCCATTAATAATAACGCAAAGATTCAGTCAGCCTGTCGGCGTAAAAATGCAGGAATATCAAGATATTCAAGATCCATTTCCTTCTCTGGCTCTACCTTTTTTTCTGGCGCAAAGGCACGGCTGTGACGGATAACAGTAGGCTGATCTAACGACTCATAATCAACCTCTCCAGTCTTCTTCTTTTGCACCAGTTTAATGGGTGTTTCCTGAGCAATGGGGCTCCCCACTTCAGCCAGTCCTGTTGCAACAACTGTTACACGTAATTCGCCTTGTATATCTGGATCAATAACGGTACCGACAACGACCATCGCATCATCAGACGCAAATTCCTTAACCGCATTACCCACTTCTTCAAATTCACCAATTGAAAGATCAAGGCCGGCAGTAATATTAACGAGAATCCCCTTGGCTCCCTGCAAATTAATGTCTTCCAAAAGTGGGCTCGAAATAGCGCTTTCTGCCGCCTCTCTTGCGCGATTATCACCAATTGCCACGCCAGTCCCCATCATTGCCATACCCATTTCAGACATGACTGTTCGTACGTCAGCAAAATCAACATTCATCAAACCGGGGCGGGTAATGAGCTCGGCGATACCCTGAACCGCACCTAGCAACACATCGTTTGCCGCTTTGAATGCATTCAGAAGCGTCATATCTTTACCGAGAACAGGAAGTAACTTCTCGTTAGGAATCGTAATTAATGAATCGACGTATCGGCCTAATTCTTCAATCCCTTCATCGGCAATTTTTTTACGTTTATTACCTTCAAATGGGAATGGTTTTGTTACAACAGCGACGGTCAGAATGCCTAACTCTTTAGCCACCTCAGCAACAACAGGCGCTGCGCCTGTTCCAGTTCCGCCACCCATACCAGCCGTAATGAAAATCATATCAGCACCTTCGATTACTTCACGAATCCGCTCATAATCATCCATCGCAGCCTGCTTGCCTACTTCAGGATTTGCTCCCGCACCCAGCCCTTTTGTCTGGTTACCTCCCAACTGAAGCGTGGTTCGCGCCTGACTATTGTTCAGTGCCTGTGCATCAGTATTAGCGCAAATAAAATCAACCCCATCTATTTCGCAGCTCACCATATGATTAACTGCATTACCGCCACCACCACCTATTCCTACCACTTTAATGACTGCATTCTCATTGCATGTATCCATTAATTCGAACATTGTTTTATCCCCTTTCTCTCACAAAACTATTAAAATAATAAAATTAAAAATTACCCTGAAACCAACTCTTCATCTTCGCCAAAACCCCACTAAAACCTGACTTCACCGGCTCCATTCTCAATTCATGCGCGAGATTCTGCTGACCAAACAACAGCAAACCAACACCCGTTGCATAAATCGGATTTCTGATGATGTCCACCAGGCCAGAAACTCCGAATGGAGAGCCCAGCCGTACTGGCATATGAAAAACCTCTTCTGCTAACTCAACTAACCCTTCTACTTTTGAGCTCCCACCGGTCAAGACGATTCCGGCCGCAATCAACTCTTCAAACCCGCTACGTCTTAGCTCGGCCTGCACAAGCATCATCAACTCTTCATAGCGAGGCTCTAATATTTCTGACAGGTTGTGCCTTGATATTTTTCGTGGCGGCCGATCACCTATACTCGGAACCTCAATCAAATCCTCCTGGCTGGCCAGTTGAGTGAGCGCACAGGCATGCTTTATTTTGATCTCGTCCGCATGTTTAGTTGGAGTTCTCAGCGCCACCGCAACATCATTCGTGACTTGATCCCCTGCAATTGGGATCACTGCTGTATGGCGAATTGAGCCTTCGGTAAAAATTGCCATGTCGGTTGTTCCGCCACCAATGTCAACGAGGCAAACACCCAGATCTTTCTCATCTTCTGTCAGTACCGAGCTGCTTGAAGCAAGCTGCTCCAGCACAACATCATCCACCTCCAACCCACACCTACGCACACATTTAATAATATTCTGAGCCGCACTCACTGCACCCGTCACCATGTGCACACGCGCCTCAAGCCGTATACCAGCCATGCCTACCGGTTCTTTGATTCCTTCCTGACGATCGATAATGAATTCCTGCGGCAGAATATGAAGTATTTTTTGATCAGCAGGGATTGCAACTGCTCTCGCTGAATCGATCACCCGATCAACATCTGCCTGCGAGACCTCTTTATCTTTAATTGCAACCACTCCATGGGAATTCAAGCTACTAATGTGGCTGCCTGCAATTCCTGCATAGACAGAATTGATCTGGCACCCGGCCATCAGTTCAGCCTCCTCCACAGCTCTTTGTATGGAGTGAACTGTCGACTCAAGATTGACAACGACACCTTTTTTCAAACCCCGAGATGGATTTGAACCAATGCCAATTACCTCAATTACACCATCAGGCAGCACCTCACCAACGATTGCGGCAACCTTTGACGTTCCAATATCAAGCCCGACTATAATTTTACGTTCATCTTTCTTAGGCATTTTTCCTGTCCTGCAAAAAGCTATTCATTTCATCCTTCTTTAACTCAGTCTCTTTCCACCGCACTGCAAAGCCATTTGGGTAGCGCATATCAATACGAACAATCCTCTGAAGCCGCTCACTTCCCAATAACGAAACAGAACGAATCAGTCGGTCAAAAGCCAACGCGGGCTGGTCACGTCCCAACAAAATCTCTGTTTCATTTTCCAGCTCGATCTGCCATGCCTGTCGATCTGTAACTCGAAAGGTTTTTATTTTCATCTCCTGTTTCATTAACGCATCACTTATCTTTTCGAATTGCGCTAACAGCACCTTTTCCTGCCCCGCTTTACCAAACAGTTCTGGTAACGCTTTAGCTACCGTTCTACCTGCCGAGGCAAACCGCTCGCCTCGCCTGTTTAAATAACTACTCTTACCCCATTTCAAATAGGGCACCTGTTCCACTAAATTTATCTCAAGCGTGTCCGGCCACAGGCGCGCAATTCGAGCCGAATCAACCCAGGGGAGACTCTCGACAGCTTGACTGACTGCTTCCATATCTAGTGCCAGAAAACTTCTTTTCAATAAAGGCTCAATTTCGGTTTTAATTTCACCTCTGTCGATGTAACGCAGATCCCCTTCCACTCTTACAAATTTAATAGGCAACAGCTCTTCTTTGCCTAATTCAACAATTGCCAGAGTGACCAGTCCAGCAAATACGATCATTCCTATCACTACACTCAACAGCTTGACTGAAAGAGTCGAGTTACCTTCAGGAATAGCAAGTTTTTTAACCATCACAACCACCCTCTGCTGCAAAACTACTTTCCAAAATCAACCAGGCAAGATCATCAAAAGAGATTCCCGCCGCATTTGCTGCCATTGGAACCAGACTATGGTCGGTCATCCCCGGAATGGTATTTACTTCGATCAACCAGGGCTTTCCCTGCTCGTCGACCATTAAATCAACACGCCCCCAACCACTGACAGAAAGTGCCTGACAGGCTTTCACAGAAAGTAATTGCAGAGCCTCTTCAGTTTCTGATGGTAGGCCGCACGGACAGTGATATTGCGTTGAATCAGAAATATATTTTGCTTCAAAATCATAAAACTGGTTGTCCGTTTCCAGCCGAATAATGGGCAAGGCAGACTGCTGAATCACCGCGACGGTGTATTCCTTTCCTGTAATCCACTGCTCAGCAAATACTTCACATCCACATTGAGCGGCCAGCTTCCAGGCCTTGTCCAACTCTTCCGCATTCATCGCCATACTCATGCCGATGCTCGAACCCTCCTGAGCCGGCTTAACAATCACCGGAAAACCCAATAACGCCTCACAACGCTCCAAATCTTCAGGCCCCTCTATTTGTAACCAGGCTGGCGTCGCCAAACCGCAACCCAACCAGCAAAGCTTACTGCGCAGCTTGTCCATACTCAGCGCAGAACCCAGCACACCGCTTCCTGTAAATGGCAGACCCAACGTTTCTAACAGTCCTTGAATCACACCATCTTCGCCACCTCTACCGTGGAGCATGTTAAATACTCGCGAGTAATCACCACCCATGAGCACTTTCAATGGCGCCTCGCCGATATCCAACGCGATAGCGTCAATACCATTTCTCAGCAGTGCTTCAAAAACTGCTTGACCACTTTTTAGTGAAACTTCTCTCTCAGCAGCAGTACCTCCCATCAATACCGCGACACGACCAAACGCCTCCGGGTTCTGCACTGTTCGAATAAGGGCTTCTGACCGTTGATCAATCATCTTCACCCTCCGGTTTTTCACCAACGATGCAGACTTCCGGGTGCAATTGTATTCCAGTCTCTTTCTCAACGATCTCTTTAACCAGCACAATCAACCGTTCAATATCATCGGCCGTTGCATCACCGCTATTAACAATAAAGTTTGCGTGTTTTTCTGAAACCAGAGCCCCACCTATTACACGCCCCTTTAGACCGCACGATTCAATCAAACGTGCTGCATAATCGCCCTCAGGATTCCGAAAAACTGAACCGCAGCTCGGCTGCTTAGTCGGTTGTGTTGCTGCTCTGTGGGCAAGCAATTCTTTAACCCGGGCACGACTTTCGGCACCATCACCCGCTGAAAAATTCAGTACTGCGGATAAAAACCATTCATCTTTCGCACAATTAACCTGGCGATACCCAACATCAAATTCTTTTCGTTTCCGGAAAATCACTTCTCCATGGCTATTTGTCATATCGACCGATTCAACCGCAGCCCAGGTCTCTCCACCAAAGGCGCCTGCGTTCATGGCTAAAGCACCCCCCATTGTTCCAGGAATCCCTGCCAAAAACTCCGCACCTGTCAGCCCATTCTCTGAACAAAACCGGGCCACATGTGCGCAGGCAACACCAGCCTCTACATAGAGGCGTCCATCCTCCCGCAGATACAGTTCATTCAATCGTCCACGAGTGTATATAACCGTCCCTCTGATTCCACCATCACGAACCAAAAGATTACTTCCAAGCCCAATCCAGTAAACAGCTTCATTTGCGGGCAAGCTCTTTAAAAAATGCAACAGATCATCCCGGTCGCCTGGACGATAAAACCGGTCTGCGGAGCCACCCACACGCCAGGATGTGTACCGAGCTAACAGTTCATCCTTTCGCAAGTCACCCTGCAGATCAGTTTTTTGTTCCGCGACCGTCATAATCTCTACAGAGCTCCTTTCTGAACTTTAAGCTGTTCAATCAAATTGGCAGATATTTGGCCCACATTACCGGCTCCCATCGTGATCAAAATATCATTGGGCTGCAGCACACCAGGCAGCACCTCAACAAGCTCCGAGGCTTCTTCAATAAAGACCGGATCAACCTGGCCACGCGCACGAATCGCTCGAGCTAAAGAGCGCCCATCTGCGCCAGAGATCTTCTCTTCTCCCGCCGAATAAATATCCAGCAGCAATAGCACATCAGCGCTCGACAGAACATGAACAAAATCCTCAAACAAATCACGTGTGCGGCTATAACGATGTGGCTGAAAGATCAATACCAGACGTCTTTCTGGCCAGCCATTCTTGACCGCTTCTAATGTTGCTGCCACTTCAGTTGGATGATGCCCATAATCATCAATCAGCAAAACTTCTCCATCATCTAATTGAATCAATCCATTTTCCTGAAAGCGCCTTCCGATTCCTTTGAACTCTGCAAGTGCCTTGACGATCGCCTTATCTGAAACAGCCAGTTCTGTCGCAACTGCGATCGCTGCCAACGCATTCTGAACGTTATGTTTACCCGGCAAATTGAGTGTCACCTGTAATGACTGCTCTGCCCCTTTACGCTCCACAGAAAAGTGCGTCTGGAAACCTTCCTGCACAATATCTTTCGCTCGAATATCCGCCTTTTCGGTAAAACCGTACGTTCTGACTGGTTTTGAGATTTCTGCCAAAACTTCATTGACTCCTGGGTCATCGAGACAGAGGATAGCCAGCCCATAAAATGGCACATGATGCAGAAACTCCAGAAATGCACTTTTTAACTGCTGATAGTCGCCACCATAGGTTTCCATATGGTCCTGATCAATATTCGTTACGATCGCCATCATAGGCTGCAAATAGAGGAATGAAGCATCACTCTCATCCGCTTCTGCCACCAAATAGGCACTCTCTCCCAAACGAGCATTGGTACCCGCACTATTTAATCGGCCACCAATCACGAAGGTTGGGTCCAGTCCACCTTCTGCCAAAATACTGGCTGTCAGGCTCGTTGTTGTTGTTTTTCCATGCGTCCCTGCCACAGCAATACCAAACCGGAAACGCATTAGCTCCGCAAGCATTTCGGCCCGCGGAATAATCGGGATTCTTCGCGCACGCGCCTCGTTAACCTCAACATTCTCTTTATCAACCGCCGTTGAGGTAACGACCACGTCCACATCAATCACATGCGATGCTTCATGCCCAATACGAATCGTTGCCCCCAATGAAGCAAGCCGCTGTGTCATCGCCCCTTCGCGTAGATCTGAGCCTGAAACCTCATATCCCAAATTAATCAGAACTTCCGCAATCCCGCTCATGCCGGCACCACCAATGCCGATCAGGTGGATTTTGCGGACATGCCCCAGACCATACTGGCCCGCTCTTATTTTTTGTTCTGTTGTATGCATTAATTCGCCTCTTCAATGCAGATTGAAGCAACATTAACCGTTGCCTCCATTGAGGCCATCTCTCCTGCTCGAACGGCCATCCCCGACAATATTTCTCGATCTGACATTAACTGCTCCAACATAGATGCCAGTTTCTCTGCCCTAAAATCTTGTTGTGGCATTAAAATCGCCGCCTCTGCATCAGCCAGATAACGGGCATTAGCTGTTTGATGATCGTCAATCGCATGAGGCAGCGGTACAAAAATAGCGGGTAAGCCAGCTGCTGCCACTTCACTAACCGTCATCGCGCCCGCTCGACAAATCACAAGATCAGCCCACTGATACTGTTTTGCCATATCGTCGATAAAGGGGAGCACCTCAACATTCACCTTAACCTTATCGTAAGCTGCCTTCGCCAACGACACTGTCCTCTCCCCACTTTGATGAACGACCGCCAGACGACTCAAGTCATTCAGTTTATTGAGTGCTGCAGGTACAGTCTCATTGAGTATGGCCGCACCCAGGCTGCCACCAATAACAAGCAGGTTAAATTTATCTGTTGATGATTTTGGTTCTTTTTTTACCGTCGAAACTAGCTCAATCTCTTTGCGCAGCGGGTTTCCTGTGCTAACGGCGCGCACCTCTTTTTTGAAACTTCCGGGGAAAGCCTCCAATACTCTCGTTGCAACTTTAGCCAGTAGTCTGTTCGTTGTTCCAGGGATGCGGTTTTGCTCATGAATCACCAGTGGGCAACCATTTAACCGAGCCATCAAACCGCCGGGCCCTGCCACAAAGCCTCCTAATCCCAGGACAACATTTGGTTTACGTTTTCTGATTATTTCAGCCGCCTGCCAACAGGCTTTAAATAGCATAAAAGGAGCGAGCAACAGTGCCATCACACCCTTCCCCCGTAGGCCACTAACCGATAGCCATTCGATATCAAATCCAGCCGCCGGAACGACTCGAGCCTCAAGCCCTCTCTTTGTTCCAAGCCATGTCACTTGATGACCTTGCTCCCGCAAACAGGTGGCAACTGCCAAAGCTGGGAAAATATGTCCACCTGTTCCGCCCGCCATGATCATCACTCTCTTACTCATGTCTGCAAGCCTCCCTCTTTGTTACAGCTTGCTTCGTGATGAACTCTCTGCAGCAACGCAACGGCTACACACATTATAATCATGCTACTTCCGCCATAGCTCATTAGCGGCAGTGTTAGACCTTTAGTCGGCAAAGCACCCATATTGACACCAATATTGATAAACGCCTGCAACGCAAACCAAATACCAATTCCATAGGCAAGAAAGGCAGAAAACTGGTTGCCCATTTTTTCCGCTTTTAGCCCTGTGCGGAAAGCACGCCAGATAAACAATCCAAAAAGCACAATAACGGTTACTGAACCCATAAAACCAAGCTCTTCACCAATCACGGCAAAAAGGAAATCAGTGTGGCCTTCTGGGAGGTAAAACAGCTTCTGAACTCCGCCCCCTAATCCGACACCACTCCATTCACCTGTTCCAAGTGCAATTAAAGATTGAGTTAGTTGATACCCACTCCCTAATGGATCTTCCCACGGGTTCATGAAAGCGGTCACTCGCTGCATCCGGTAAGGCGAAATGATCACTAACAACACAGCCGTTAATGCCAGAAAGAGTCCTAACAGTACGAATTGCCATAACCGAGCACCTGCTAAAAACATCATCAACAAGGCACACATAACAATCACCGCTGCCGACCCAAAATCGGGTTGCTGCAGCAGCAAGCCGCAAGCAAAGGCCATCAGGAACAGCGGTCTAATCATTCCCTTTACCGAGGTCTGAACGGTATCGGTATGGCGGACTAAATAACCTGCCGTGTAGATTAGTGAAATCAACTTAATCATTTCTGCTACCTGCAAACGGAAACCCCCTATTGCAAGCCAGCGGACACTGCCATTCACCTTGGCACCCAATCCTGGAATGAGCACCAAAAGCAATAAGACTAAACCGGCAATAAAGAGCCACTGCCCTGTTTTTTCCCAGAACTGAAGCGGTATAAAGAATACAGCCCCAGCAATAGCCAATCCGAGCGAGATATGAATCAGTTGGCGCAACGGATAATAGAAAGCCTCACCGACCATTTTCTCACCAAGATGCAATGAGGCTGATGTCATCATCACAAAGCCGAATAGAAGCAGCGTAACTGAAACAAGCATCAGTGTTTTATCCAGATGAAATCGCACTCCGCGCGGCTTCTCAGCGACCATTAGGCGAGCTTGCTCCATAACTGCACTCATCGGACTAGCCCCTCCACCGCTTCAACAAAACGATTACCACGCGCCTGGTAACTGCTGTATTGGTCCAGGCTGGCACAAGCTGGAGACAACAGCACCGTATCACCCACTTCAGCTAATTCCGCAGCACTTAATACCGCTTCATGCATATCGGCAACATTTATCACCTCCGTCACAGGTGATAAAATTTGAGCCATTTTTTTAGCATCCTTTCCCGTCAATATCGCAGCCTTAACTCTACCTCTAACCACCTCGACTAGCGGGCTAAAATCGGCACCTTTCCCATCCCCTCCTGCAATCAAAACCACTTTTCCGGATAGTCCATCTAACGCTGCCTGGCAGGCACCAACATTGGTTGCTTTGGAATCATTGATCCATTCCACACCATCAATTTCAGCTACCCACTGCATCCGGTGATCGAGCCCTTTGAATTCGGATAACACCGCCAACATCGGCTGCATTGGCAATCCGACTGATTCGCCCAGTGCCAAAGCGGCTAGCGCATTCGCCTGGTTGTGATGTCCTTTAATTTTTAACTTTCTTACCGGCAATAGAAACTGCTCATCTTTAAAGAACCAACTCTCCCCTTCAAACTCCGCAATTCCATAATGACCCGCTTCAGGCTTGCTCAATCCAAATGTAATGATCGACCTGTCAGCAAGGCCCATTGCCATGACCTGGGGATCATCACGATTCAGAACCATCACACCCGTTCCGTTAAAAACTCTTTTTTTAGAATCAAGATAGCCTCCAAAACCGACATACCGATCTAGATGGTCTTCAGTTACATTCAAAACCGTCGCTACTTTTGCGTCCAAAAGCTCACAGCTATCTAGTTGAAAGCTGGATAATTCGAGAACATACAAATCGATATTTTGCTCTCTTAACAGATCGAGCGCAGGGCGTCCTAAGTTCCCGCCCACAGCAACTTTGCGGCCGCTTTTCTCCGCCATTAAACCCACCAGAGTAGTGACCGTACTTTTCCCATTCGAACCTGTTATCGCAATAACAGGCTCATTTATCTGGCAGAAAAAAAGATCAATATCGCCCAGAACTACTTTCCCGGCTGCTCGTGCCGCAACCAATTCAGGCAAATCAAGCGAGACACCGGGGCTCACAACAATATGCGTCGCCCGATCAAAGAATTCTGCACTGAAATCGCCAGCTGACAAATCAGAGGAAGACAACAAGGACTGCAATGCTTCCAGCTCAGGCGGGTTTTTACGGCTATCCACAACCATCACTCTAATCGCCTGCGCCGCCAAAAAGTGCGCAACAGAAAGACCTGTCGCACCCATTCCAACGACAAGTACGCTCGCATCCTCCCGGTCCATACCGGGATAGATTTGATCTGTTTCAGTGATTAATTGTGAACAATTCATTATTCGTACTTAACGCAGTTTTAATGTTGCCAAACCGATCAGAACCAAAATGAAGGTGATAATCCAAAAACGCACAATCACCCTTGGTTCAGGCCATCCTTTCAATTCAAAGTGGTGGTGAATCGGTGCCATTCTGAAAATCCTTTTCCCTGTTAATTTAAATGAGGCTACCTGCAAAATGACCGACACCGTCTCCATGACAAAAACGCCGCCCATAATCACCAAAACAATTTCCTGTCGTACCAGCACCGCCAAAATACCCAACGCGGCGCCCAGCGCCAATGCCCCCACATCTCCCATAAAAACTTGAGCGGGATAGGTGTTAAACCAGAGAAAGCCAAGCCCAGCCCCAACCAATGCCGCACAAAAAACGACTAGTTCACCCGCCTCTGGAAGATAGGGAATCGCAAGATAACCTGCAAAATTAACATGTCCAGAAAGGTAGGCAAACAGGCCGAGCGCACCGCCAACCATAACGGTTGGCATGATTGCCAGACCATCAAGGCCATCGGTCAAATTAACAGCATTACTCGTTCCGACAATAACGAAATAGGTCAGAACCACGTAAAACAGCCCCATTTCAAGGACGATATCCTTGAAAAATGGAACAATAAACTGTGTCTCCGCCGGAATGGCTGCCGTAGAGTAAAGGTAAAAAGCAGTAATCCCCGCAACCAGAGACTGCCCACCATATTTCTTCCCGGCTGACAGACCATCGCTGTTTCCCAGGACCAATTTTTTATAATCATCGATAAAACCGACAACACCAAACCCCATCGTCACCAGTAAAACAATCCAGACGTAACGATTGCTCAAATCAGCCCACAAGAGCGTACTGACTGTAATTGCGACCAGAATAAGCGCCCCTCCCATCGTCGGTGTTCCCGCCTTC
>QNFJ01000010.1 GCA_003646305.1 Gammaproteobacteria bacterium
ACTGCAAAACTACTTGCAGACAACCAAATCCCCGTCACCGAAGTCTCTGATCACACCGGTTTTCCTGAAATGATGGATGGTCGGGTTAAAACACTTCATCCCAAAATTCATGGCGGCATTCTCGGTCGTCGTGGCATTGATGAGGCGATTATGGAAGAGCATGGTATCGACGCAATCGATATGGTCGTGGTCAACCTCTACCCTTTCGAGCAGACCATTGCCCGTCCTGATTGTGATCTTTCTTTAGCCATTGAGAATATCGATATTGGTGGCCCAACCATGATTCGTGCTGCGGCAAAAAATCATAATGCCGTATCTGTTGTCGTTGACCCAACTGATTATGACAAGCTCATCGCTGAAATGAGTGAGAATGACGCCTCTGTCTCTCAACAAACACGCTTTAAACTGGCCTTAAAATGCTTCCAGCATACTGCCCACTACGATAGCGCCATTGCCAGCTACCTTGAAAAACAAGATGATGCTGAATCGCTTTTCCCACAAACACTCAATACCCGCTTCCAGCATGTTCAAGGAATGCGTTATGGAGAAAACCCTCATCAGCAGGCCGCCTTCTACCGCGAATTTTCGACTACAGCAGGAACCATTGCCTCAGCAACACAGCTACAGGGTAAAGCGCTCTCTTACAACAACATTGCCGATGCAGATGCGGCGCTGGAATGTGTTAAATCATTCGATAACCAGCCCACCTGCGTAATCGTTAAGCATGCAAATCCCTGTGGTGTTGCGCAAAGCGAAAGTCTTTTAGAAGCCTACGACCTTGCCTTCGCAACCGACCCAACCCCTGCTTTTGGCGGCATTCTTGCCTTTAACCATGAGCTGGATGCAGAAACCGCTAAAGCGATTACTGAGCGTCAGTTTGTTGAGGTGATCATTGCTCCATCGATCAGTGATGAAGCAAAAGAGATCGTTGCCGCCAAAAAGAATGTTCGCCTACTTGATTGTGGACAATGGCCAAAAGCCAGTGCCGACCTGGATTACAAGCGGGTCAATGGTGGTCTGCTTGTTCAAGAGCGTGATATGGGCGTGATTACTGCGGATGATGTCAAAATCGTCACTAAAAGAGCCCCTACGGAAGAAGAGCTAAAAGATCTACTGTTTGCCTGGAAAGTCGCTAAATTTGTTAAATCTAATGCGATTGTTTACTGCAAAAATGGCCAGACAATCGGTGTTGGTGCAGGGCAGATGAGCCGCGTCTATTCTGCCAAAATTGCCGGTATTAAAGCCGCAGATGAAAACCTGGTTGTTGAAGGTTCCGTCATGGCATCAGATGCCTTCTTTCCTTTCCGTGATGGGCTTGATTCTGCCGGTGCTGTCGGCATTACCGCCGTTATTCAACCGGGTGGATCAATCCGCGATGATGAGGTCATTGCCGCAGCCGATGAACACAACATCGCCATGGTCTTTACCGGAATGCGCCATTTCCGCCATTAATCGCTAGCCTCCAGAAGAAGAGATCAACATGAAAGTACTTATTGTCGGTGGCGGTGGGCGTGAACATGCCCTCGCCTGGAAAGCAGCCCAGTCAAACAAAGTTGAAAAGGTTTTTGTTGCCCCCGGAAATGCAGGCACAGCACTTGAAAGCAAGCTCGAAAATGTTGCCATCAGTGCTGAAGATATCCCAGCATTGCTGAAGTTTGCGCAAGATGAACAGATTGAACTGACCATCGTTGGCCCAGAGCAACCTCTGGTTGCCGGTATTGTTGATCGTTTCTCAGAGGCCGGTTTACGCTGTTTTGGCCCAAACCAGGACTGCGCACAACTTGAAGGCTCTAAAACCTTTAGCAAAGACTTTTTGGCTCGCCACCAGATTCCCACCGCCGAATATGGCACCTTCACCAATCCTGACGCAGCGATCGCTTATGTTGCCGAAAAAGGGACACCCATCGTCATTAAAGCCGATGGCCTTGCGGCAGGAAAAGGGGTTGTGATTGCCCAAAGCCTTGAAGAGGCTACAACGACCATCAATGACATGCTCTCCGGTAATGCCTTCGGAGAAGCAGGGCACCGCGTAGTTGTAGAGGAGTTTTTGGAAGGGGAAGAGGCGAGCTTTATTGTCATCGCTGATGGCAAAAATGTACTGACAATGGCCACCTCGCAAGATCATAAAGCACGCGATAATGGTGATCTAGGCCCCAATACAGGCGGCATGGGCGCTTACTCTCCTGCACCGGTTGTCACCCCAGCAATGCATCAGCGCATTATGGATGAAGTGATCATGCCCACCATGCAAGGGATGGAAGCAGACGGGCGACCTTACAGCGGCTTTCTCTATGCCGGAATCATGATCGATAAAGCCGGCACCCCAAAAGTGCTTGAGTTTAATTGTCGCTTCGGAGACCCCGAAACCCAACCAATTATGATGCGCCTAAACAGCGATCTAACGGACCTTTGCAATGCCGCACTTGATGGCAAGCTCGATCAAATTGAAGCAGAGTGGGACAACCGTGTCGCAGTCGGCGTTGTTCTCGCTGCGGGTGGTTACCCATTTGATTATGCCAAAGGAAAGCTTATCTCTGGCATACCAGAAGAGGACAACCTGGAAAGCAAAGTCTTCCATGCAGGCACAAAGCAGACAGCAGAAGGTATTGTTACCGCAGGCGGGCGTGTACTTTGTGCCTGCGCATTAGGTGATACGGTTTCTGATGCCCAGAAAAAAGCCTATGCACTGACTACGCAGATTAACTGGGATAACGCCTACTACCGGACGGATATCGGTTATCGCGCCATCGCACGGGAAAATGGTTAACTCCTTGTTCACCCGTTACCAGAAGGAGTTCTTTTTGTATTACGAATAAAGATTTTACCGCTTTCTATGTAGCGATACTTTGACTTTAGGGGTTTTCGCTGCCGCTGGGCGTTCATTTCCTTTGCTTGCCCAAAAGTACCTGAGGCATAAATCTCATTATGCAGATAAAAATCCATCTGCAATTCGATTAAAAACAGAACCACGCTCAAACAACGCGCCCACTTATTCGAAAATAGATAGATTCTAAAACGCGATAAAGGGAATTCTCCAGCATCTAAACATAGCTATTTTAAATCAAACGAACTGGCCCCCTGGTTTTCTCGCTAATATGCGGCATTGAACTTTCATGTAGATTCTAGCTCCAATCATGCAAATGTGTGGGCGGGGGAACGTATCCTGCTCGATGTAGAACGTTTATTATGTCTGCCAAACGAGAAGATACCTACAGTATGAAAAGTCTACGCTACCTTATTAAAATCGTTGCTGTCACCGTCATTCTGACGATGGATTCTGGCTGTGCTGGTCCATCGGCAATGCAGAATAATCAGATTCAGGATGTATTTTCGGGTCATGATCGTGATATTGCAACAGACATGACCAGTTGCCGCGACCGTCTGGGCAGCATGCCCCAAGACTCTGGCACAGAACTCAATGCCGCTAACATCAGACTTTTGAACTGGAACATCAAGAAAGGCGAATTGGCCAACTGGCACCGGGATATTGGCACGCTGGGCCAAGGCAAAGACCTCGTATTGATTCAGGAGGCTGTGCTTACTTCGGAGTTTATCACGGCGATCGAAGGACTAACTCATTGGTCATTTAGCCCTGGTTATCGAACTTCCTCTCAATTGACTGGTGTGATGACCCTGAGTCGAAACGAGCCGTTAGTACAGTGTAATCTGACTACTCAAGAACCTTGGTTGGGCACACCCAAGGCTACAAGTGTTACCGAATATGGATTAACGGGTACCGATAAAACACTGGTTGTGGTGAATCTCCATGGTGTGAATTTCACTATTGGAGTTGCTGAATTCCAGACACAAATTGATCAGGTTAGACACATACTTAGTAATCATAAGGGGCCTGTGATTTTTTCCGGAGATTTTAATACTTGGCGGAAGAGACGCCAGACAATTGTGAATAGACTCGCAATGGATCTTGCTCTCCAGCCACTTTCATTCGAAATAGATCATCGTAAAAAAGTGTTTGGCTTTCGTCTGGATCATAGTTATATTCGCGGCCTGAGCGTGATCTCTTCCGGCACACGCAGTGTTCAAAGTTCTGATCACAACCCAATGACTGCGGTATTAGCGTTATGATTCGCCTACAGCCTATTTTGATGGGGTTTTTTATTGTCCTAACCTTCAGTGGGCCCACTGTGGGTGATGAGATCGCTGATGCAGAGGTTGAATACCTTCTACGGGCAGTGGGGCAAAGTGGGTGTACTTTCACACGCAATGGCACCGAACATTCGCCAGAAAAGGCAGAAAGCCATTTGCGTTTAAAGTACGAAAACGGGAAGAGGTGGGCAAATGACGCTGACCAGTTTATTGAGCGGCTAGCGACTAAAAGCTCATGGAGCGGCAGGCTTTATTACCTGCAATGTGGCGATGATGACCCTCAGCCCTCTGGTGATTGGCTGAAAAACCAACTGGCCGCATATAGGCAATCAATCGGTTATCGGACGATTACCCGGGAAAATAATTAGATACAAAAAGCCCGGTACCACCATGTGATACCGGGCTTTTTGTTATCAAATCTCCTAAGCTAAAAAACTAACGCCGCATTGAGGCAAAAAATTCTGCATTTGTTTTAGTCTCTTTCAATTTGCCCAGCAAAAATTCACTCGCCGCCATCTCATCCATAGGCTGAAGAATTTTACGAAGAATCCAGATCTTTTGAAGCTCATCTGGATCGACCAGATAATCTTCTCGACGTGTTCCACAGCGATTAACATTGACCGCAGGATAAACACGCTTCTCGGCAATTTTACGTTCAAGGTGCAGCTCCATATTGCCTGTCCCCTTAAACTCTTCGTAAATCACCTCATCCATCCGCGAGCCCGTATCAACCAGCGCTGTCGCAATAATTGTCAGGCTTCCACCCTCCTCAATATTTCGTGCCGCACCAAAAAAGCGTTTGGGTTTCTCCAAGGCATTCGCATCCACACCACCTGTCAGAATTTTGCCTGATGATGGTGCGACGGTGTTATAAGCTCGTGCTAGTCGCGTTAAAGAGTCGAGCAGGATGACCACATCTTTTTTGTGCTCGACTAACCGCTTGGCTTTTTCAATCACCATTTCAGCTACCTGAACATGGCGTGTTGCTGGCTCATCAAATGTGCTGGAAACAACCTCTCCACGCACACTACGACTCATTTCAGTTACCTCCTCAGGCCGCTCATCGATCAGTAACACAATCAGATGAACTTCCGGATTACTCACAGCAATGGCCTGGGCGAGGCTTTGTAGAATCATCGTTTTACCCGCTTTCGGTGGTGAAACAATCAAACCGCGTTGACCTTTCCCGATTGGAGCAACCAAATCGATCATTCTTCCCGTCAAATCTTCTGTCGTGCCATTTCCCTGCTCAAGAATAAAGCGTTTATTGGCAAAAAGAGGCGTCAGGTTAGAAAAAAGTATTTTCCGCTTAGCATTCTCGGGCGGCTCATAGTTAATCTGGTCCACCTTGAGCATTGCGAAATAACGCTCGTTATCTTTTGGCGGTCTGATCTTTCCGGAGATTGTGTCGCCCTTACGCAGCCCAAAACGGCGAATCTGACTGGGGGAAACATAAACATCATCAGGCCCAGCCATGTAAGAGCCATCTGCGGAGCGAAGAAATCCAAAACCATCCTGAAGAACCTCCAGAACCCCATCACCAAAAATATCTTCCCCACTCTTTGCTTTTTTCTTAAGAATGGCAAAAATCACGTCCTGTTTTTTTGCGCGGCCAAGATTATCAATTTGTAGAGTCGCTGCAATTTCAAGCAGCTCGGGTACAGGTTTACGTTTGAGGTCAGTTAAATTCATAGAGAACGAAGTAAAGTTTAGAAAAAAAGGATTGATTATGGCCGTCAGAATGACTGTGCCAAGTAGAGATCTTTATATAGAAAGGGGGATAAAAACTGGGGGAGATAAAACTTACTACTTAATTATTTGGGGTAAATGTAGCACAAGAAAAACAGAGCGTCCAGTTTATATGGGTTGGTGCGAGAGCTAGTTCGTCTGAAGGGAATTTTCGATAAGGAGGTGTATTTTTGAGAATGCTTTTTTTAGCGAGGAAAGCCCATCTCTTGCGGCCTTTTGCTTATCTTTCGGATAAAGGGCTTTTAGAGAAGCGGCTATTGAATGCACCTGGTCATGAGCCTGATCAAGCTCGGCTAACCAAGTAGTGTCAAACAACTGATCATGTTTTTCACGTTTAAGCCAATTTCCACAGGGACATTTAGTTTGCTCCATTATCGGCCAGCTTTGTAACTGGTCTGGAGCTGATTGAATAGCCGTTTCAAAGTGATTTCCCCATCGTTTTACCGCGAGACCGAGCTGCTGGACGCGGCGGACTTTATAACAGGGCTCTAAATTACCGCAGTTTAACCAGGTTTCGTTGGGCCTGTAGGAACTTAACCAATCCGAAATCTCCCTGGCGGGCATCGGGCGGGCAATACCGTAACCTTGTGCGTAATCACAACCCATCAAAAGCAGCATCAAGCCGTGCTCGGTTGTCTCAACTCCTTCGGCAATTACCTCTCGATCGAAAGAATCAGCCAGACCGATGATGCCATCAATGATGGCGCAGTCATCAGGATCATCGAGCATGTCGCGAACAAAGGTTTGATCTATCTTGATAGTTTCTGCGGGCAGGTTTCGGAGGTGGGTTAATGAGGAATAGCCGGTGCCGAAGTCATCAAGCGCTACTTTAACGCCCAAAACCTCTTGGCAAAACTTAATCACACTATTGATGATTTGCGTATCCCCCAGTGCGCTGCTTTCCAGAATCTCTAACTGCAAGTGGCCAGGGTCTACCGAAGGCTGTTTTAGCAGAGCTGTTTCAAGCTGACTAGTAAATGAGGCAGACTGCAGGTGGTAGGAGGCAATATTCACACTCACCTGAAGTGATATGCCTTGTTTTTTCCAGAGAGCAATCTGCTCTAATGCCTGCGAAATAACCCATTCTCCAAGTTGTATTTCTAATATGGACTCTTCAATAATGGGCAGAAAGTCCAAAGGTGGAGTCAGCCCATTTTCAGGGTGCAGCCAGCGGATCACCGCTTCTACACCATAGACCTCACCGCTCTTCATATTGACCTTGGGTTGGTAATAGAGCTCGAACTCGTTATTGGATAGAGCTTGTTGAATTTCATCGAGCTGTTGGTGTTTTAGACTAACTTGTTGGTCATGCTCGGCATTAAACAGGTAGTAACGATTCCTGCCAGCTAATTTAGCCTGATACATCGCCTGGTCAGCGTGACGTAATAATGTGTCGATATCGCTGTCATCCAGAGGGTAAACTGTTGCTCCAAGTGAGGCACTAATGTTGATGTGTTGTTCCTCAATCATGTAGGGCTCAGCCACCGCTTCAAGAATACGGTATAGCAACACTTCACACTGATAAACATGATCGAATTCAGCAAGTAGCAGGGTAAATTCATCGCCACCCTGACGAGAGACGGTATCTTCCTCTCTAATATTTGCTTTAATGCGCTGAGCTACCTCTATTAGCAATTGGTCGCCTACATTATGGCCATAGATGTCATTCACAGGCTTGAAATTATCTAAATCCAGGAAGCAGACAGCCAGTAAGGTTTTTGTTCGTTTGCTATGGGCGACAGCCTGCAGGAAGCGATCATAAAAAAGAGTCCGGTTGGGTAACTTGGTTAGAACATCATAATGCGCCATGAATTCAAGCTCTTTTTGCTGCTCTTTGCTGTAGGTGATATCGGAGAAGATCCCTACGTAGTTTAGCGTATTGCCCTTGTTATCTTTTAAGGCAGAGATGGTTAGGCGTTCTGCGTAAGCTTCCCCGTTTTTCCTATGATGCCAGGCTTCACCTTGCCAGTGATTATTTTCATCGAGCATCTGCATTTTCTCGAAATACTCTTGAGACTTTGCTCCATTCAAGGTCTTAAGTGTGTGGGGGTTTTGACCTAATGCCTCTTCAAGACTGTAGCCGGTTATAGTAGAAAAGGCAGGGTTGACATCAATAATGAGTTTGTCAGCGTCTGTGATGACAATTGCTTCGTGTGTGCCATGAAAAACTTTGTCTAATAGTTTTAGCCTTTTTTCTGATATTTGACGCTCTAATTCAATGGCTATTCTGGTAGCAAGGGTCTTGAATAATAAAGTCATCTGAGAAGAATGCTTAATGGGCTTATCACTCATGATGCTAATAATACCAATCGTCTCATTTTGGTTGTTTTTTAGAGGGCTGCCCAAGTAGCTTTCCACGCCCATGTCAATAAGACAATAATCTTCTGGAAAAAGGGATTGAACACTATCTGGATAAAAACAGACCCCCTCTTGTGTGACCTTTTCGCAAGGGCTGCCTTTTAAGGGATAAGAGATATTCTCAGCAAAGTCATCACCGGCCCAAATGGCCAATGTATCGGCTTGCATTGGGTCTTCGGTGTTAATGAGAGCGATCATGGCGTAAGGCATGCAAAGAGATGTCGCTAGTTGACGAACAATTTCTTTGAATACATCCTCTTTTCGGGAAAAATTTGTTTCTGCTAATGCACGCAGTACCTCTTCGCTTCGTTTTTGCTCGGTAATGTCTCTAGCAATACCAAACAGACCAATAATGTCGCCACTTTCATTTTGTATTGGGTATTTTCGGTTATCTACCCAGCCGCCACTCTCTTTTATATCAATGGTTTTTTGCACTTCATGGGCAATTTTTGTGCCTGAAAAGACTTGTTTCTCTAATTCGTAATAAATGTCAGCTAGTTTTTCTGGGAAAACATCATAATCTGTCTGCCCTAATAGATCCGTCCAGTGTTCAGATGGAGATGTTAGTTGTACAAGCGTTTGGCTTGCGCCAGTAAAGACATGATTTCGGTCTTTGAAGTAAATATAGTCATCAGTGTTTTCCATTATGGCTTTAAAGTTGGCCATAATCGGGCTGCTATTTAGCGTTGTACCGAGGCTTTTAGCGTCTTGTAATAGCATCTCAAGAGTTGTGCTAGAGTCAGTGGTGTTATACAACTTTGTGTAATGTCCTTTAATACAGCGAATAAGACCATCAGCATGTCTTAGTCTGATATTGAAAGTTGCAGAAGGCTTATCTATTTTGGGAGAGAAAAGGGTATTGGCAATATCTTGATCGCCTGTATGGAGGCGGTCTAAAAGGGATATTTTTCCGCTTAAAAAGTCAGCGCTTTTAAAGCCTAGCAGCGTTTCAATGTCGCGACTTACTGAGAGCACGGATATTGATTCACTGAGTGACAGCTGGATAGTGGCTTCGACTATTTTCGACATTTGAGCGGATTTCTTCTAAAAACAGAAACTGATTGAGGTAAACATAGTTGATGATTGTTTAATTGACTAGCGTTTATAACTTTAATTGCTAGCTTTCAGTTTTATCCTTAAATTCACATAAAGATTCAATGACGCAACTACCGCAGCGAGGTTTCCGAGCAATGCAGGTGTAGCGACCATGGAGTATCAGCAGGTGGTGGGCATCAAGTAAAAATTGCCCAGGAACGGATTTGATGAGTTTTTTTTCAACTTCCAGAACATCTTTTCCGGTAGCGATGCGAGTACGGTTGCCGACTCGGAAGATGTGGGTATCAACCGCGATAGTGGGTTGGCCAAAGGCGGTATTGAGGATGACATTGGCGGTTTTACGGCCAACACCGGGTAGCGCTTCGAGTGCTTCACGAGTTTGCGGTACTTGAGACTGATGTTTGTCGATTAGCAACCGGCAGGTTTTGATGATATTGGCCGCTTTAGCGTTGTAGAGGCCAATGGTTTTGATCTGCTCTTTTAGCCCTTCTTCACCGAGATTAAAAATAGCCTCAGGACTGTTGGCAATGGAATAAAGTTTGGCTGTCGCTTTGTTAACCCCTTTATCGGTTGCCTGAGCAGAGAGGATAACGGCAATCAGTAGTTCAAAGGTGCTTGTGTAGTTAAGCTCTGTTTTGGGTTCTGGAATGGCCTCGGAGAGCTTCTCAAAAATTTGTAGCCGCTTTTCGCGATTCATATGTTCTCTGTTTGTGGGGCGAAAGTGGCGGCCTCTTCTTTTGGGCTGGATTTTTGTGGCTGGCGAGAATCGATGATATTTTTAACGGCGATAATTAAGCCAAGACCAATAAATGCACCAGGCGGCAATATAGCCAGCAAGAAGCCACTGTAGTCATCAATAATTGTTAGCTCCCAGCCTGTTGCGGCCTCTCCTAGCATCAGGTGTATTTGCGCAAACAATGTGCCCGAACCAATGAGTTCGCGCAGGCCACCGAGTAGAACGAGGACGCTGGTGAAGCCAAGCCCCATCATCAGGCCATCAAGTGCAGCGAGGTCTAAAGGGTTTTTTGAGGCGAATGCTTCGGCGCGACCAATGATGGCGCAGTTTGTGACGATTAGGGGGATAAAGATACCGAGTATTTTGTAAAGCTCATGAAAATAGGCATTCATGCAGAGCTCAATAATAGTCACAACCGAGGCGATAATGAGAACGAAAACGGGCAGTCTGACTTCATCGGGAACCTGCTTGCGAATCAGGGAGATGATGGTATTTGAGCAGATTAGTGTAAGGGTGGTGGCGAGTCCGAGCCCCAGGCCATTCATTAAGGTGTTGCTGACAGCGAGTAGTGGGCACATGCCGAGCAGAGCGACGAGTGCCTGATTGTTGTTCCATAAGCCATCCCGGCAAACTTTACCGTAATTTCGTCCGCTCATGATTCTGCCTCACTTTTTTTAGGGGATTCACTGGCGGCAAACAGCTTTTCTCTGTTTTCGGAGAAAAAGAGAAGCGTTCTATAGACCGCTTTGACAATGGCGCGAGGGGTAATGGTTGCCCCGGTGAACTGATCGAATAAGCCACCATCTCGCTTGACTTGCCAATTTTTGGCTTTGGGGTTTTTGAGTGAGCGGCCATTGAAATTAAAGACCCAATCACTGCGTGATTCTTCGATTGCATCACCGAGCCCTGGTGTTTCGTGATGTGAAATTACCCGGACACCTGCGACTGTTCCATCATAGAGAACAGCAACGAGAAGTTGAATGTTGCCGTTATAACCATCGGGTGCAACCGGTGTTAAAACAGCGGCAATAGGTTTTCCTTGACTGCGAGCACGATAAACTGTCACGGGCTTATTGCTTCCTAAATACTCTTGGCTTGTGGTTTTAAGGGTATCTTCAACGATGTCGTTGTCGTAGAGCTGTGGCGGCAAGATGGCGTTGAGCCGATCGAGGAGAACAGCGCGTTCATTGGCGGCAATTCGCTCTTTGGTTGCATTGTGCGTGATGCTGACTAAGCCGGTCCCAGCAAGTGAAAAGAGTCCGAGAATAATCGCTGCTGCGGTAATTTGGCGGCTATTGCTCATGATTGTTCTCGCTTGCGTGGCCAAACACCCTAGGCTGAGTGTAGTAGTCGATCAGTGGAACGGTTAAATTCATGATGAGAACGGCAAAGGCGACGGCATCGGGGTAGCCACCATAGGAGCGGATAATATAAATGAGAAGGCCGATCAGGAAGCCGTAAATTAGTCGCCCTTTGGGTGTTGTCGAGGCGGTGACGGGGTCGGTGGCAATGAAAAATGCACCGAGCATAATGGCACCACTAAACAGGTGAAAAAACGGATAGGGATGACTGTCGGGGCCGGTTAGAAAAAAAATAAAGGAGATCGTGGTCAGGCCAAACAGCAATGCTACAGGTATATGCCAGCTGATAACGCGCTTATAAATTAACCAGATACCACCCAGCAGGTAAGCATTAGCGATCCACTCCCAACCTGTACCACCAAAAGTCCCAAAGAGCTCATTATCCATGATTTCACCGGTTGTTCGGTTGATCCCCAGCTCGGTCTTCATTGTATCGAGCGGGGTTGCCATGGTCATTGCGTCTATATTGAGCGATTCTGGGATCAGGCCAAGCAGCAGCTGTAAGCTTTCCAGAAATGAGGGTGTTGCGGCAATTGTGGAAGGTGGGATCCAGGCGGTCATCTGCTGCGGAAAAGAGATCAGCAAGACAACATAGCCGATCATAGCGGGATTGAAAGGGTTATAGCCCAGCCCTCCATACAGCTGTTTGGCAATAATGATGGCAAAGGCTGTGCCGACAAAAGCAAGCCACCAGGGGGCGAGTGGTGGTAGGGCGAGGGCAAGAAGAATGCCGGTTAGTAGCGCGCTTAAGTCACAGAGGGTGGAGCGGACTGGTTTGTTGCGAAGCTTTAGAATCAGTGCTTCACAAGCGATAGCGGTTGCAGATGCGACAAGCAGGTTAAATAAAATACCCCAGCCAAAAAACCAGATCATCGCCAGTGCACCAGGAATCAGCGCAAGAAGGACCTGCAGCATCATTTTATCGACGCGGTTTCTAGGCTTGATATGGGGTGAGATGGCGGTTGAAAAATCCATTAACTTTTGTTTTCCAGAGTGGTATCGCTGCTGTTGGTGCTCTCTTGGGTGCGCGCCATCTTTTTGTTTTTGGCGCGTTCGACAGAGGCATCTATGGTTTCTTTGCTCTTTTTTCTGTCTTCTAGTTGAGCTTTCTTTTTACGAGAGCGTTCTGCGCGTTCTGCTTTAGCCTGTTCAAGTCTGAGTAGGTGGGCATCGTTACGTTGGCGAGCATTGTCGGCTTTTTGTTGTTCGTTATTGGCGGTACGAACAGCGCTTTTGGTTGCTCGAAAATATTGGACAAGCGGAATATGGCTTGGGCAGACAACGTCACAACTACCGCACTCGATACAATCGAAAAGGTTATAGGCTTGAGCCTTCTCGTTATTTTTAGCCCGGCCGTACCAATAGAGTTGTTGAGGGAGCAGGTCCATGGGGCAAACTTCTGCGCACTTTCCACAGCGGATGCAGGGTAACGACTGTTTGGATGCAGGAAGGTCGGCCTGAGCCAGGACAAGAATAGAGTTGGTTGCTTTAACAACGGGAATGTCGTCGTTGGGGAGTGCAAAACCCATCATTGGGCCACCCATGACCAAGCGTGCTGCATCATCGGTATAACCACCGCATTGCGCAATCAGGTCACGAATAGGTGTGCCAATCGGGACCTCAAGGTTTTGCGGTTGATGAATGCCATTTCCGGTAACAGTAATCAGGCGGGAGATAAGTGGCTTTCCACCCATAACAGCCTGAAAAATGGCGGTGGCGGTTCCAACGTTGTGGCAGACAATGCCAATATCAGCCGGAATTTTTCCGACAGGGATCTCATCACCGGTGAGGATTTTGATGAGCTGTTTTTCCCCGCCAGTGGGATAGAGTGTTGGAACCTCAACCACATCAATGTTCCGGTAGACAAGCTCATCGCAGACCTTTTTTAGTGCCTGAATTGCTTCTGGTTTGTTATCTTCAACACCAATCAGGCAGTGCTTGATGCCAAGTGTGTGAAGAATGATTCTGGCACCTTCAATTACCGCGAGAGCCTGATCCCTCATCAGCATGTCATCGCAGGTGATGTAGGGTTCGCACTCGGCGCCGTTAAGAATCAGGGTCTTAATAGTGCGGTTGGCGCCAGGGTTTAACTTGATCGAGCTCGGAAATGCGGCGCCACCGAGGCCAACAACCCCGGCATCCTGGATAATGCTGACCAAAGCAGAAGGGGGCAGTTTCTCGTATTGCACAAGGCCTGAAGAGGGTGCCTCTTCATCCAGCCCATCGGTATCGATCACAATGCAACTGGCTTTTAGTCCTGATGGATGCGGGACAACTACTTCGGTAATTTCACGGACAATCCCTGAACTGGAGGCATGAACGCTTGCACTGAGAACACCAACGGATTGCGCAATCTTTTCACCTTTTAAGACGCGCTGGCCTTGGGCAACGATCGGCTCAGCGGGATGACCAATACTCTGTGATAGCGGAATAATCAGCTCTTTGGGGATTGTTGCTGCTAGCGGTTTCCTGGTGTTGGATAGCGATTTGTGGCCGATTAGATGCAGTCCGCCATTATAATCCCATAGTCGATGTTTCATGCGGCCTTCTCCGTCGTGGAGCGCGCCGAAGGCAGGGGCCATTTCCAGGTGATGACCGTCTCTTCAATGGGAACCATATCAATACAGTCAACAGGACAGGGTGCAACGCAGAGCTCGCAGCCGGTACACTCTTTTTCGATGACCGTATGCATCAATTTTGCAGCACCGAGGATGGCATCAACAGGGCAAGCTTGTATGCATTTGGTGCAGCCGATACAGACTTGTTCATCGATGATCGCAACCATCGGTGGTTTTTCAATACCATTCTCAGCGTTGAGAGGCTTGGCTTCGACGCCGAGTAAATCAGCAAGTTGCAGGATTCCCTCTTCACCGCCTGGTGGGCATTGGTTGATATCGGCTTCGCCCGCTGCGATCGCTTCAGCGTATGGGCGGCAGCCAGGGTAGCTGCACTGTCCACATTGTGTCTGAGGGAGTACCGCATCGATCTGGTCAGCAATCGGGTCGCCTTCCACCCGAAAACGAATCGATGAAAAGCCAAGCAGCAGCCCAAACAGGGCAAACAGGAGGCATATTGTGATGATGGCGGTCATAAAGGTAACTACCCTTTTACCAAACCGGCAAAGCCCATGAAGGCGAGAGACATCAGGCCGGCTGTAATCAGCGCAATAGAGTTGCCTTTAAAGGGTGCGGGTACATCAGAGACGTCGATTCGCTCGCGAAGCGAGGCGAACAAAACTAACACCAGAGAAAAACCAATGGCAGCACCAAATCCATAGAGAGCAGACTGCATGAAGCCGTGCTGCTTTTGAAGATTAAGTAGCGCGACACCGAGCACGGCACAGTTGGTTGTGATGAGCGGTAGAAAAATACCGAGCACTTTGTATAGCATCGGGCTGGTCTTATGAACAACCATTTCGGTGAACTGTACAACAACGGCAATTACGACGATGAAAGCGATGGTTCTAAGGTACTCAAGACCTAGAGGGAGCAGCAAATATTCGTAGGTAAGATAGCTACAAACCGATGAGAGCGTTAGCACAAACGTTGTGGCAAGCCCCATTCCCATAGCCGTTTCCAGCTTGCGAGAGACACCCATAAAGGGGCACAAACCTAGAAATTTGACCAGCACGAAATTGTTAACCAGTATCGTGCTGACGAGGATGAGTAGGTATTCTTGCATATCGGTTTAAGTAATAAAAACCTTATTTTATATATCGTTTAGTAATGTCTATTTTAGAGTGCGCTGCACCGCATCACAAACCGATCTGGTTATTTCAACAGATCAGATTTGAATATGGCGCTGTCTACTTTACGCGCATTCCAGGTTGTGCGCCTGAATGGGGCTCTAAAATCCATAGTTCTTTGCCGCCAGGTCCTGCCGCAAGCACCATTCCTTCCGAAAGGCCAAAACGCATTTGCCTTGGCTGTAAATTGGCGACCACAACGGTTAATTTGCCAATGAGATCCTCCGGACTATAGGCGGCCTTAATGCCGGCAAAGACGTTGCGTGTTTCGCCGCCGATATCAACGGTCAGCTGGAGCAGTTTGTCGGCCCCTTCAACATGCTTTGCCTCAACGATTTCTGCAATTCTGAGATCGATTTTGGCAAAGTCATCAAATTCGATGGTTTCAGCAACCGGTTCGACTGAAGGTTTGGACGGTTTTTTGGCCTTTACTGGTGTGGTTGTTAAAGTTTCTTTTGATGCATCGACCATTTTTTCAATCTTATCGAGCTCCACACGGATCATGAGTGGTTTGAATTTATTGATTTTATGGTTGCAGAGTGGTGTAGCACCGGCTGGCCAGGGCTGCGACTCGATGTTTAGGAATTGCTCGGCTGCTTCTGCAAGCTTAGGCAGGACCGGTTTTAAGTAGGCAACCAAAAGCCTGAAAAGATTTAGCCCAACGCTGCAAATAGCCTGCAGTTCCGCGTCGCTGTTTTCCTGTTTGGCCACAACCCAGGGCTGTTTTTCATCAATGTACTGGTTAGCCCGATCGGCAAGCGCCATGATTTCGCGCATCGCTTTGCCGTAGTCGCGGCCTTCGTAAAGGGCTGCGATTGATTCATTTGCAGCAACAAATTCCTGGAAGAGTTGTGGTTCTGCGCATTCGGCTGACAACATGTCATCAAAGCGTTTTTTAATAAAACCACTACAGCGGCTACCAATATTGACCACTTTGCCAACCAGGTCTGAGTTAACGCGCTGTGCAAAATCTTCAAAATTGAGGTCGAGATCTTCGATGCTGCCATTGAGTTTGGCGGCAAAGTAATAGCGCAGGTATTCGGGGTTCAAATGGTCAAGATAGGTACGGGCTTTAATGAATGTACCGCGTGATTTGGACATTTTCTCGCCGTTAACGGTCAGGAAACCGTGTGCAAAAATGGCACTGGGCGTTCTAAATCCAGCGCCTTCAAGCATTGCCGGCCAGAAGAGCCCGTGGAAGTAGATAATATCTTTACCGATAAAGTGATAAAGCTCTGTTTTGCTGTCGGGATTCCAGTACTCATCGAAGTTGAGTCCCTTTTCCTCGCAAAGTTTTTTAAAGCTGGCAATGTAACCGATTGGTGCGTCGAGCCAGACATAAAAGAACTTACCGGGCGCATCAGGAATTTCAAAGCCAAAGTAGGGGGCATCGCGAGAAATATCCCATTCCTGCAATCCGCCTTCGAGCCATTCATTGAGTTTATTGGCCACCTCGGGCTGTAGATGGCCGGCATGAATCCAGCTCTTAAGCATTTCGGTGTAATGACTGAGTTTGAAGAAGTAGTGAACCGAATCGCGGTCGACCGGTTTTTCTCCGGAAATGGCAGACACCGCATTTTTAAGATCCGTTGGCGCGTAAGTGGCGCCACAAACTTCGCAGTTGTCACCGTACTGGTCGGTTGCGTCGCACTTGGGGCAGTCACCTTTAATGAAGCGGTCGGGGAGAAACATCTTTTTGACGGGATCGTAGGCCTGGGTGATGTTTTTTGACTCGATATGTCCTGCGTCACGCTGGCGGGTATAGATCAGTTCTGCAAAATGACGATTCTCTTCCGAGTGGGTGCTGTGGTAGATATCAAACTCGATGTTAAATTCGATAAAATCGGCCAGATGTTCTTTGCCCACTTTGGCAATCAGTTCTTCGGGCGAAATGCCCTCTTGCTGTGCTTTGAGCATAATGGGTGTGCCGTGGGTATCGTCGGCACAGACGTAATGGCAATCATGACCGCGCTGCTTTTGGAAACGAACCCAGATATCGGTTTGAAGATATTCAACCAGATGGCCAATATGGATCGGGCCATTTGCATAAGGGAGAGCGCTGGTGACAAGGATTTTTCGTTTGTTTTCTGGCATGTTTCCGATAACAGGTTGAATGGGTTCGATAAAATAACAGCACATTATCTCATAGAGCGATGGGTACATGAAGTTATGGGGCGTGTTAATCTCAAAATGTGTACAATGAGGCGGTTAAGCAACGGGGTCGTAACCCGTTATTTTTTATGGTTTTGTTTTGTAGGGGAATTTGAACATGGCAGGTATCGATCGGGCTGGCATCGAGGCGCAGTTAAAGACATACATTGATCCGTATACAGAAGAGGATTTGGTGACTTCTAAATCGATCAAATCAATTGAGATTGATGGCAGTAGTGTTAGCGTGAAAATCGTTTTGGGATATCCTGCAGCGGGTATAAAAGAGGCGATGGTCGGGGTGTTAAAAGAAAAAATCACAGCCTTACCAGGTGTCAGCAGTGTTTTTGTCGATATCGACTTTAAAATTATCTCGCATACGGTTCAAAAGAATCTGAAGCCGATGCCCGGCGTTAAAAACATCATTGCTGTTGCTTCGGGTAAAGGTGGCGTCGGTAAATCGACAACGTCCGTCAATCTTGCTTTGGCCCTGTCTACAGAAGGTGCAAGAGTCGGGCTGCTGGATGCAGATATTTACGGTCCCAGCATCCCGCAAATGTTTGGTCTTTCCGGTAAGCCCGATAGTCGTGATGGGAAATCCATCGAACCTAAAGTGGCTTACGGCATTCAATGCATGTCTGTTGGATTCATGGTGGATGAAGAGACGCCGCTGATACTGCGTGGGCCGATGGTTGTGGGCGCATTGCAGCAGCTTCTGAATGAGACAAACTGGGATAATCTGGATTACCTGATTATTGACCTGCCACCGGGAACAGGAGATATACAGCTGACCTTGTCTCAGCAAGTTCCTGTTAGTGGCGCAGTGATTGTGACGACACCTCAGGATATTGCGCTGCTGGATGCACAGAAGGCGCTAAAAATGTTTGAGCGCGTTGAAATTCCGGTGATTGGCGTGATCGAGAATATGAGCATCCATATTTGTAGCGAGTGCGGACATGAAGAGTCTATTTTCGGTAAAGGTGGCGGTGCCTTTATGGCAGAGAAATACAGCGTTGATCTATTAGGCGCGTTACCGCTGGATATTTCGATCCGTGAGAATGCAGATAGCGGAAACCCCTCTGTCTCTGCAGACCCCGATGGGCGAGTGGCGGCCATTTATCGCGAAATCGCACGAAAAGTTTCTGCAAAATTGGCACTGAAATCAAAAGATTTCAGTGGTTTGTTTCCCAACATCGTTATCGAAAATAATTAATATGAGTATTAAATCAGATCACTGGATTCGCCGTATGGCGGGAGATGAAGGGATGATTGCGCCTTTCGAGCCGGGGCAATGCCGGGAAAATGAGGAGGGAAGAATTATCTCTTACGGTACATCGAGTTATGGTTACGATGTTCGCTGTTCTGATGAGTTTAAGATATTTACGAACATTAACTCTGCCATTGTTGATCCTAAGAACTTTGATGAGGGGAGTTTTGTCGATATCAAGTCAGATGTTTGCATTATTCCTCCAAACTCTTTTGCGTTAGCGCGTACCGTTGAGTACTTTAGAATTCCCCGTAGTGTTTTGACGATCTGCCTCGGCAAATCAACGTATGCCCGCTGTGGGATTATCGTTAATGTCACACCGCTGGAGCCCGAGTGGGAAGGTCATGTAACGCTGGAGTTTTCGAACACTACACCGCTGCCGGCAAAGATTTATGCCAACGAAGGGGTTGCCCAAATGCTCTTTTTTGAGTCAGATGAGATCTGCGGCACATCTTACCGTGATAGAGGCGGGAAATATCAGGGGCAACAAGGGGTTACGCTGCCTAAAGCTTAAATGACGGCCTTGCCAAACTGATGTCAGGTTGATATGTTAAACCATTTAAAAAAACAGGGTTTTAGTCGATGATTAACCTAGCTGTGGCAGAAGATAAATCATTATGCCGTTATTTGGCAGAAGAGCTCACCTCAAGGAGAGACCAGTTCTCACTCTGCAAATGTTTGGCAGAAATCCTGCAGAAACTGTTTTCTCCTGAGTCGTATGTTTTGTACGAGCTCAAAGGTGAAGATGGAGGGTATCCACGGCTTGAGCAGGCTCCTTCTACGATAAAGTTAATCAATCTACTCGATCCAGAGGCGCCTACTCAGACATTAGATAGTCTCGAAGGCGGTGGACAGGCGGTTAAGTTGGGACTGGCTGTAGAGAGAGCGCTTCCAAACGATAAAAAAAGGCTGATTCAGCCGGTTAAAGGGTTACTGGGGGTTCATGTCCTGATTGTTCTCGAAGGCTACAGCTATAGAGAGGATGCGCGAAACTTGATCGGCAATCTCGCAACTATTTTTGGAAATCTGAATCTTTTACTGATGCAAAGTGAGCGAGATGCTTTAACGGGTTTATTGAATCGCCAGGCTTTTGATCGAACAATGGCGCAAGTTCACCTGGATTTAGCCAATATTTATCGTCGCCAGCAGGATCACGATCAGTGCTCCTTTTTTGCAATGCTTGATATCGATCACTTTAAAAAAGTTAATGATACCTATGGCCATCTGCACGGAGATGAGGTGTTGCTCTCTTTCGCGCGTCTTATGGAGGCGACTTTTCGCCACTCTGACTATCTTTTCAGGTATGGAGGTGAGGAGTTTGCCGTTATCCTGGTCAATGTTTTGCCGAAGCACGCGAATGCGGTGCTTGAGCGTTTTAGAGAGAGGGTTCAGGCAAACCTGTTTCCGCAGGTGGGAGAGGTGACGGTTAGCCTTGGCGTGACTGAGGTTGATGCAAGTTTACCGATCAGTTCGATAATTGAGCAGGCAGATAGAGCGCTCTATTATGCAAAGAATCATGGTCGAAATAGTGTGGCCTATTATGAGCAGCTGGTTGAAAAAGGCGAGTTGAAACCGATGGAGTTGCCCGAGAGTAACGTTGATATTTTCTGAAGTAACCACCGAGACCAGAGGTTCTTTTTATTGCGGCATGGATAGCCTGGTGATCGTCATGGAATAGACGGCGCCATTTCGTGTTTTGTCGATTCTAATGGGTAAATAATTCAATCTGGGTGCTAGCCAAAGTGTTGTGTCAGACTGTTTTCCCGCTTTGCTGCGATTTATTCTGATTGTTTTAACAGTTCCGAGCTCGCTATTTAGAAGTTCGTTCCCCGTCGCGGAAAAGCGGTAGTTTTTGGGGCGACCACCATCAGCAACAGAGTAGCTGTTTTGCATCGTCCCTTTTGATAGAGATTCCATCAAAGCGAGCTGGACAACTGCTTTGTCTAGTGTTTTCTCGGCTAGAGCCATTTTCCACGAGTTACCATTTGTTGTGGTGTGAAGGGTTTGTTTATTCCAGTCAAATCTAACCTCGACCTCGTGCAGGCTGTTGCGATTTGAGCGTTTATAGCGATAGTGAGTTGGGCGCGGGAGCTGGTTGTGGTAATGCCAGACACTTTGCTCAATAACAAGGTCTTCGCGAATCCATGAAAGGGGTGCAACAGGTTCGGTTTTTGATTCGAATAGAAAACCCTCATCGTGTCGTTGAAGAGACAGGTTTACCGTTGCGATGGGAATGGCTCCGCGCGCTAATCGGTATTCAGCAGAGAAGAGAGGGATTTCTGCGGCAGTGTGTGCGGAGAAGAATAGCAGGCAAAAAAGAAGGGCAAGCGGCGCAATCTGTTCCGCAATAGCCGACCGGAAAGATGGAATATTGAGGTTCATTTGCCTGGCCGCTTTCACGCTATCCTTCGCTGTCGGGCTCCAGAATAACTGGAGATTTAAGTGGAGCACCATCGCAGCAGGGGGTGCCGGTAGCCAGAACAAGCCTCTTTTCAGCAATCCAGCGGAGCACCTCTGGGTAGAGCAGGTGCTCTTTCTGCTTCGTCCGCTCAGTAAGTGTTTCAGCGGTATCCCCGGGGAGGATGGGTAGTTTTATTTGTGCAATGACGGGACCGCCATCAAGTTCGCTAGTGACGAGGTGTACGCTGCTGCCATGCTCAGTATCGCCGGCCTCAATTGCGCGGCGGTGTGTGTCGAGCCCTTTGTATTTTGGAAGCAGGGCGGGGTGAATGTTGATTAGTTTGCCTTGGTAGTGATCGACAAACTGTTCGCCCAAAATCCGCATGAATCCGGCTAAAACGATCAGGTCTGGCTTGTAGAAATCGATCAGTTTTATCAAAGCAGCTTCAAAAGTCGGCCGGTCAGGGAATAGCTTGTGGTCAATTTCGTGCGCCGGGATTTCCGCTTTTTGTGCTCGCGCCAAGCCGCCTACATTTGGACGGTTACTAATAACTGCGACAATCTCGATGGGCAGGCCGCTCTGTTGCCGGTTAATAAAAGACTGTAGCAGCGTTCCTTCCCCGGATAACAGGACGACAATCTTTAATGGCATATCAACTACGGGAATAGGTGACCTGTTCACCATCACCACGTGGGGTGATTCGGCCGATGCAGAAAGCAGTCTCACCGGCAGCTTCCAGTTGCTGAATAGTCGCTTCTTTTGTTTCGGCAGGAATGCAGATAAGCATACCTATGCCGCAGTTGAAGGTACGTAATAGCTCATCTTCAGCAATGTTTCCCTCTTCTTGAAGCCAGTCAAAAATGGCCGGTTTATTCCAGCTGCTCAGGTCAATATTGGCGCCTAATTCATCGGGAAGAACGCGAGGAAGATTCTCGGTGATGCCGCCGCCTGTAATGTGGGCAAGCGCATGAACTGGCTGTTTTGCAATAAGCTCAAGGAGTGGTTTCACATAAATTCGAGTCGGCGCTAATAGTGTTTCGCCGAGCGTTTGACCCGCGAATGGCTGGTCGAGCGAGCTGTTGGAATGCTCTAAAACCTTCCTGATTAATGAGTAGCCATTGGAATGAGGGCCAGATGAGGCGAGGCCAATAAGGCAATCCCCTTCGCTGACCTTACTGCCATCAATGACGTTCTCTTTTTCGGCGATACCGACACAGAAACCGGCAAGATCATAGTCGCCATCAGCGTACATTCCCGGCATCTCCGCAGTCTCACCGCCAACCAACGCAGCGCCAGAGAGTTCACAGCCTTTGCCAATCCCTTCGATAACATGGGTGGCAACGTCGATATCGAGTTTGCCCGAAGCGAAATAGTCGAGGAAAAAGAGTGGTTCAGCACCTTGAACGATGATGTCATTGACACACATGGCAACCAGATCGATGCCGATGGTATCGTGTTTGTCCATCATCGTCGCCAGTTTTAACTTCGTACCCACGCCGTCCGTGCCAGAAATAAGAACGGGCTGTTTATAGCGGTCGAGTGGCAACTCAAACATGGAGCCAAAGCCACCAAGGCCAGACATCACACCAGGAATGCGAGTCCTGGCCGCGATCGGTTTTATCCTGTCCACCAGCTCGTTACCCGCATTGATGTCGACACCAGCACTTTTATAGCTAAGAGACTCTCTATTATCGGTCAAGGCAATTCCAGAACAGTTTTGAAAATGGGTGGCAATTGTATCAGATTTGCCGGATGTTGGGGTTATGATATGGTTACAAATTGTCTGGTTTAAGGAGAGTGGTGTGCGGTTTTTGTATCTGGTCTTTTTGGCTGTGTGGGCAGTCAGTTCAGCAGCTGTGGAAGTTAAAGATTTGTATGTTTCGGAAGTTGAGGTTGCGAGCCAGAGTCCAGAAGATCGGAATGGTGCGATTCGCTTAGCTCTGGCTGATATTTTGGTGAAAGTTACAGGTCGCAGAGATATAAGAAGTGAGGCAGCCATTCAGGAGCTCATAAAAAGTGGCCCGCGCTATGTCCGGCAATACAGTTACCGTGAGGATGGTGTGGCTAGTGGGGAGTCACCTCAGCGGAAGTTGCTTGTGCGATTTGATTCATTTGCACTAAATGAGGCGCTAAACGCTGCCGGCATTGAGGTCTGGTCTGAGGAGCGGCCCTCTATTTTGGCTTGGGTTGCTGTTGACGGAGGCGCTAAACGCTATCTACTTGAGTCAGAAAACCATCCTAGATTAACGGCCTTTTTTCAAAAGGCGGCTGAAAAACGAGGGTTACCGCTATTGTTGCCATTGATGGATTTAGTCGATCAGAGTGCCATTTCTTTCAATGATATTTGGGGGAATTTCGACGATAGAATCGCTCAGGCATCAACCCGTTACGGTGCAGATACAATATTGAGTGGCCGGTTACTGAAAAAAAGTGGCTCTCGCTGGCAGGTGGAATGGACGCTCTACCAGCAGGGTGATGTGGCTCATTGGCGTGACGAGGCAAAATCAGCCTCAGAGGCATTAGCACTGGGTATTGATGGCACTTTTGACCTGCTTGCCGAGCGTTACGTGATTGGCGCGGCACAAAAGGAGATAGAGCAATATGAGTTGCGCGTGTCGGGGATAAAAGGACTCGATGATTTTGTCTGGCTTACGAATCGTATAAAAGCACTCTCCCTGATTGAGACGGTTGAGTGGCGTGAACTTAGCGGCGAAAGTGCTCAGCTCAGCCTGACGATAAAAGGGGATAAGCAGGCGCTACGCCGGGCACTGGATTCAGTAGAGCGCCTGTTCCTGATAACCTCTGACGCGGAAGATCAGGAGGGGGAATTGTTTTATCAGATACGGCCATGAAGCTGAGAGCTCGCGATATACCTAATGCAATAAGTTTCCTGAGAATTATTCTGGTGGTGCCTGTTGCGCTGCTTCTAATAGATAGAAGGTTTGATCTGGCGCTATATCTGTTCATGGTTGCAGCAGTGTCGGATGGAATTGATGGCTATTTGGCGAAACACTTTGGCTGGACAAGCCGGCTTGGATCTCTGCTCGACCCAATAGCGGACAAACTGCTATTGGTGACCTGTTATGTGGTGAGCGGCTGGCTGGGATTAATCCCTGTCTGGCTTATTTGGGTGGTTATTTTGCGCGATATTGTAATCGTTGCCGGCGCGGCCATTTACCATCACCTGTTTGGCCCCTTTATGGGCGAGCCAACGTTGATCAGCAAAGTTAATACGGTGGCTCAGATCGTGCTGATTGTTTTAGTCATATTTGATCGCGGCTTTGTGCAACTTCCGGCGGGCTTGATTGATGCACTAATTTACGTTGTTTTGGCGACAACGGTCGCTAGTGGATTAGGCTATTTCTCGATCTGGTGGCGAAAGGCTTTGGTGCAGCAGAAAGTTAAGAAATAAAATAAAGATCCCCTTCTGTCTAAGCGTTTAGTCTTGCTTCGCCATAAATAAACAGGTGATGTCCATTTTTGGTGATTGATAG